>WRHS01000023.1 GCA_009783135.1 Dehalococcoidia bacterium | reverse complement strand
CAGGTGGCTGAATGAAATATATCCGTCTGTAGCAGCTAAGGCAAAGAGCGAAAAGGCTGATATTTATTGGGGAGATGAAACCGGCGTACAGAATACGTCAGATTACCTGCGTGGACATGCTCCAGTCGGTCAAACACCTGTGGTGCAGGTGGAAGCCAAGAAGTTCAAAGCCAACCTGTTATCAGCTATATCCAATAGAGGGAAGGTAAGATTTGTCATTTATGAGAAGCTGCTGCAGGATACCCTCATTGACTTCATGCGACGCCTGGTACGCGATACAAAACGCAAAGTGTTTTTGATATTGGATAATCTGCGGATACATCATGCCAAGAAGGTTCATCTGTGGCTTGAAAAACACAAGGACGAGATAGAAGTATTTTTTTCTGCCGGCATATTCGCCTGAGTACAATCCCGATGAATACCTTAACAGTGATTTGAAACGTGAGGTCGGCACTCGCCCTATGCCACGTTCACAGCAAGACATTGTGAGCAACATACGTTCCCATATGAGGTTGTTGCAGTTAAACCCTGAAAAATAAAATCTTTCTTCAAAGCCCCGTCAGTTTGCTATGCCTGTTAAACCGCAATATTTAATCGGGGGAGGGATAACTTTACACCAAGCAATTAATTTTGGCACCTTGTAACATTTGCGCGGGTTATGGTATTATGTCGTCAGGCGAATATGACCACAGAGAAAGACAAGGCACTTGAGTTAGCCATTGACCAGATTGAAAAGCAATTTGGTCAGGGCGCTATAATGCGTTTTGGTGATGGCAACGCACCTGCTCAGATAGCTGTTATCCCCAGTGGTTCAATAGCACTGGATATAGCACTGGGCGTGGGCGGGATTCCGCGCGGTCGCATAACCGAAATCTATGGCCCGGAAAGCTCCGGTAAAACCACTTTGGCTCAGCATATTATTGCTGAGGCACAGAAACTGGGCGGCAAGGTGGCGTATATTGACGTTGAACACGCAATCGACCCGAATTACGCCAAAACATGCGGAATCAATCTGAATGATTTGCTAATCTCACAACCCGACACAGGTGAGGAAGCCCTCGAAATCTGCGAAACACTGGTTCGTTCCAATGCTGTTGATGTCATTGTGATTGACAGCGTTGCGGCGCTAGTGCCCCGCGCTGAAATTGAGGGTGATATGGGCGATGCCCACGTGGGATTGCAGGCGCGTTTGATGTCGCAGGCTTTGCGCAAGCTTACCGCTACCATTGGACGCACCGGTACCGCCGTAATCTTCATCAATCAGCTTCGTGAAAAAGTCGGTGTTGTTTACGGCAGTCCGGAGGTGACCCCGGGGGGACGCGCGCTTAAGTTCTACAGCTCAATACGTATTGACCTGCGCAGGATTGATACCATCAAGCAGGGCGATAAGGCAACCGGCACGCGTGTCAAGGCCAAAATCGTTAAAAACAAGGTGGCGCCTCCTTTCCGTGTGGCTGAGTTTGACATCATGTTCTCTTGCGGTATCAGCCGTGAGGGTGATTTGGTGGAGTTGGGTGTTAAGCTGGATGTCATAAAGAAAGCAGGAGCATTTTTCTCATATGGTGACGTTCGCCTAGGACAAGGTAGAGAGAGCGCCAAGAATTACCTTGCGCAAAATCCCGAGGTTGCTCGGGAAATTGAGCAAAAGGTAAGGGCTACAGCTATCACCTCCGGCAACGTCGGTTTAACCGAAAATGAATGACCGGCTGCACCCCTGACGAACAGGGGTTTGTGGCTTGTTGTCTGTGGTGATTAAGCTGAGGCGCGTCAGTGTCTCGGCTTATTTTGTTTTTATGAGGTTTATGTGGCAGTTATAACACGCTTGGTAGGCAGCAAAGGCCGCACTCCAAAGGTGAAAGTTTATCTGGACGGACAATATGCTTTCAGCCTTGAGCCTGCTGTGGCTTTGGAGGCAGGACTGCGCCCGAAATGCGAGTTAGATGACGCGCAGATTGAGGAGTTGTCTCAGGCAAACAGATTGCGCATGGCAATTTCTGCCGCCGAGCGCCTAATATCATTCCGCCCGCGCAGCGAGTTTGAGCTGCGCCAGAGCTTGGCGCGAAAAGGATTTGCAGGTGATGTTATAATGCAGGCGTTAGATTACCTGCGCCTGAGCGGAGTAGTGGATGACACTGCTTTTGCGCGCTATTGGACTGAAAATCGCGAGACATTTCGCCCGCGGGGGCAGCGTATGGTTCAGGCGGAGTTGCGCCGCAAGGGAGTGGCGATGGACGTGGCACAGGAGGCCACTTCTGTCATCGATGATGGCGAAAGCTCCTATATGGCCGGGCTGAAAAAAGCGCGCCTGTTGCGCGGGTGTGATTATAAAGAGTTCAGCCTCAAACTTGCGCAATATTTGATGCGGCGCGGCTATGATTATGATGCAATTAGGTCCAGTATAAAGCGGCTGTGGCAGGAAATTGCGCAGGAAAAAGAAGGGCTTTTGGAATAATTAATAAAACATTCCCTAACAGGTATTTAGGGATAATAGGAAATGGGGGTTAAGTAGAATATATGGTTGATACAGTGCTTGGCATTTTGGCAGGTTTTATTATCGGTTTGGTGTGCGGCGGAATTGCTGTTTTAATGTCGCGCGGCTTTTATGCCAACCGCCAAATTCGTGCGGGGCAGAAGCGTGCTGCCAGAATTCTGGCAGAGGCACGTAATGAGTCCAAGAACATTATTTCGGATGCGCGTGTTGAAATTGATAAGAGCCGTGTTAACTCTGAAAATGAAGCGCGTGAACGTCGTGCCGAATTGCAGCGGCAGGAAAACCGCATGGCGCAAAAAGAAACTCATCTTGACAACAAGCTGGATGAGGTTGAGGCACGCCATCGTCAGATGGATCAGAAAGAGAAAGAGTTGGAGGTTGCCCGCGAAGGGTTGAAGGAGATCAAGGAAAAGCAACTGAAAGAACTCGAGGCTGTTTCGCGTCTTTCGTGTGATGAAGCCAAGCAAATCTTGCTGGAGCAGATGTCTGAAGAATTGCGCACAGAGTCATCCAGACGCCTGCGCGAGTGGGAGCAGCAGTTGAAGGATGAGGCTGACGAGCGGGCGCGCGACATCCTTTCGTCGGTTATTCAGCGCAATGCCTCCGAGGTTGTGGCCGAAATCACCGCCTCGACAGTGCCCTTGCCAAGCGATGAAATGAAGGGTCGTTTGATTGGGCGCGAAGGACGTAACATACGTGCCCTAGAGCAGGCCACGGGTGTGGATCTCATCATTGACGATACTCCTGAGGCGGTAACCATTTCCAGTTTTGATCCTGTACGGCGCGAAATAGCACGTCAGGCACTCACCAAGCTTATTCTTGACGGGCGCATACATCCCAGCCGTATTGAGGAGTTGGTCAACAAGGCACGTGAAGAGGTGGAAGCAACCATGGTGGCAGCCGGCGAGCAGGCCGTCTTCCAGGTCGGTGTGCACGGACTGCATCCTGAACTCATCAAACTTCTGGGGCGGCTTAAGTACCGCACCAGTTATGGTCAAAACGTACTGGCTCACTCCATGGAGGTTGCCAGCATCTGCGGCATGATCGCCTCAGAGTTGGGCGCCAACGTTGTCATTGCCAAAAAGGCCGGACTTTTGCATGACCTGGGCAAGGCAGTGGATCGTGAAGTTGAGGGTACGCATGCCAGCATCGGCGCCGATTTGGTAAAGCAGTGGGATAAGAGCAAGGACGTGGTGCGCGGTGTGGCCGAGCATCACCTTGACGTGGTGGATATCAGCATCTGGGGCTTCATGGTTTCGGCAGCTGACGCCATTTCCAGCGCCCGACCGGGTGCCCGTCGTGAAAGCATGGAAAGCTATCTCAAGCGGCTCAAGAGCCTTGAGGAAATTGCCGACGGGTTTAAGGGAGTTGAGAAAGCCTATGCCATACAGGCCGGGCGTGAGGTGCGCATTTTGGTCAAGCCCGAGGAGGTGGATGACCTTGCCTCTATGCGTATGGCGCGCGACATCGTCAAGAAGATTGAGGAGAGCCTCACCTATCCGGGGCAAATTAAGGTTACCGTTATTCGCGAAACCCGTGCAACCGATTTTGCCAAGTAGCTTGTTTTATGAAAATACTTTCAATTGGTGATATCATCGGCAAGCCGGGACGTGATGCCGTTAAAGCTATACTGCCGGACCTAAAAGGCGACCTTAGTATCGATTTGGTGGTGGCCAACGGCGAAAATTTGGCAGGCGGCATTGGTCTCACTCCGTCTACGGCGGAGGAGTTGCTGCAATGCGGAGTTGATGTCATCACATCGGGCAATCATATCTGGGCGCAGAAGGATATTTATCCGTACCTTGACGGACGCGTGCCGATCATTCGTCCGTTGAATTATCCGCCGGGTGTGCCAGGCAAGGGCTATTTCACCATTGACAATGTAGCTGTGGTCAATCTCATCGGTCGCACCTTTTTCGCCGCCAGCTATGACGACCCTTTCCGCGGCATGGATCTGTTACTGACGGAGCTTTCGCCTGAGGTGAAAACAATAATCATCGACTTTCACGCCGAGGCCACCTCAGAAAAGATGGCTTTGGCGCGTTACCTTGACGGGCGTGTAAGCGCTGTTTTGGGCACACACACGCATGTCGGTACCATTGATGCGCAGGTATTGCCTGGGGGTACGGCATTTGTCACGGATATCGGCATGACCGGTCCGCTCAATTCCATCATCGGTGATGACTGTCAGGTTGTTCTGCAGCGTTTTCTGACACAAATACCGCATCGCATGATGGTGGCAAATGAGCATAGGGTTGTGTTCAATGCCATAATGACGGACATAGACGAACGCAGCGGGCATGCCACAGGTATTGAAAGACTGCAACGCGTTGTGAACGTATAATGAATATGCCAATTTATGCTCAATTCCCGGTTGCTCGCAAAGTGTAGCAGGAGACGTATCTGTATGAATGCCAAAATCGACCTGCACGTGCACACGAATGCATCAGACGGCAAGTTTACGCCGGCGCAACTGGTGCATCTGGCGTCGCGAAGCGGCCTAACGCTGCTTGCAATCACCGATCATGACACGGTGAGTGGCGTGTCCGAAGCACAGGTTGCAGCACAAGACGTCCCCTCTTTGAAAATCATTCCAGGCGTTGAGATAAGTACGCACGCCCCGGGAAGTGAGGTGCATGTACTGGGATATTTTATCGACACGTCGGATGCTCACTTTTTACAGCAAATGGCGGCACTAAATGACTCACGGCGCGACCGTGCTTTTGCCATGGTGGCAAAGCTGCATGATTTGGGGCTGGATATTAGCATGGAGCGTGTTAAACAACTGGCAGGTGACGGGAGCATCGGACGGCCGCATATTGCGCAGGCTCTGATGGAGAAGGGTTATGTTTCTTCGTTTCAGGAGGTCTTTGTGCGCTACCTGGGACAAGGTTGCCCGGCCTATGTGGAGCGCATAAAAATCACGCCTGATGAAGCGGTGGACTTGATACTGCAAAGCGGCGGACTGCCCGTACTGGCGCACCCAACCTACGCAGGTGACGTTGTACCTTTGTTATCCCGTTTGGTGCAGTGCGGGCTGGCTGGTCTGGAGTGCTACTATAAGAATTATTCATCCGAGCAGCGCGCTGAGATGCTGGCTTTGGCGCGCCGTTTTAACCTGATTACCACGGGCGGCAGTGACTTCCATGGCATTGACGATACATCCGAGGTTTTTCTTGGGGACGCCGATGTGCCTGCTGAGTGCGGTGAGATCCTTATTCAGACGGTGCGTGAGCGCGGCATAAAATTGCCGCCTTATTTGGATTAAAAGATGGATTTGTGGCTTAGGTTTGTTTTGTTACTGATAGGGGCCTACCTGTTAGGCTCCATACCGGCGGCGTACCTGTGTGTCAGGTGGGCCACTGGTGCTGACATACGCAAAATCGGTACCGGTAATGTGGGCTCATCCAATGTGGCGCAGACTACCTCCAAGTGGCTTGCCATAGCGGTGGGGTTATTCGACATGGGTAAGGGCACGCTGGCCTTTTTCATCGCTTATTGGCTGGGTATGGAGGTATGGCAGCAGATGGCGGTCGGACTTGCCGCTGTTGCCGGGCATAACTGGTCTGTCTTCATCGGCTTTCATGGCGGTAAAGGTATGATTACCACACTCGGTGTAATTTTTGCCGTTTCACCGCTTTTGGGACTGATTATATTGTTCACGGCCTACTTCCCAGCTCTTTTCAAGCAGATGGCCGTCGGTGTTTTTATGTGTTTTCTGACGCTTCCGTTGTGGAGTTGGTTTGCCTGGAGTTGGTTTGCCTCATCGCGCATTGGTGCAGAAGACAGGCTGGCCGTGACCATTGGGCTTTTTGTCATCGCTTCAATGGGCGCCATGAAACGCCTGATCGGCTCGCGCGTTTCCATCAGCAGGGACGTACCCTTGGCAGAACTGCTGCTTAACCGACTGTTTTTTGACCGCGATATTCGCGACCGGCAAACGTGGATTAACCGCACGTCAGTCGACTGAGGTCGGCTCTCTGCCGGCATACGAGCATAAACTGCCCAGACAGCACTGCGGGCACAGGGGATTGTTTGGGCGGCAAAAGTCTTTTCCAAGACGCACCAGCAAGGCGTGGTATTCATTGAAAAGGAGCACGTCAGCATCCATATGTTCCGTAAACAGCCTCTGGCAGCTTTCATAGCTGGCATTTTGCTCACATAAGCCCAGTCTCTGACATATACGGCGCGTGTAGGCATCAATAACGAATGCATGTTTGCCCGCGGCATAAAGCAGTATGGAGTCGGCTGTTTCAGGTCCTATGCCGTATATGCCGAGCAATTCGCGCCGTTTTGGCGGCAATTCTCCTGCGAAAGCTATCTCAATGTTATCGTCGTAGCCGGCAAGCCACCCGCATAGGGCTTTCAGCTTCTTTGCTTTGGCATTGTAATACCCTGAGGAATGGATTAAGCCAGCCAGATGTTCTTCCGGCATGTCGCGCAGCGCTTTAGCTGAAAGGGCCTTTGCCCGCCTAAGCTGAGCGATGGCACTTTCCACATTGCGCCAGCTGGTGGACTGAGTCAGCACAGCCCCTAGCATTACCTCAAATGGTGTTTCCGCGGGCCACCAGTGCTGTGGACCGAAGAACTCAAACAGGCACTGTGGTGTATGCGGCGCACGCTCTCAGCGACGTTTTTGGCTTTCACTATTACGCCGGCTCCAGTCAGGCACATGCGCATCTAATGGTGCGTCACTTGTCGGAATGAAAGGTTTTATATCGAGTACCGGCGTGCCGTCCAATGCGTCAAGATTCTGCACCTGCAGTATATTGCGCTCAATAGACATTAGCTTTGCCACTTTGAGGCACAAGGCATTGGGACGGTAAGGCGAACGGGATGCGAAAACGCCTACCTTTGGCAGCGTTGGCTCGCCGCGAAAAAACACTCGCAAAGCCATTTTTGTTTTATCAGTGGCCTGATGCGCCCAGTAGATGACCGTAATATGCGAAAATTGCTCCAGTTCAGCTAAGCCCTCCTGCCATGATGGCAGTATTTCGATTTCAGAAATTATGCCGCTCCAGTCATGCTCAGGTCGGAGCGTGCTCTTGACTGCGTTACGTACGTAGCCTATAGGTTCTATTGTTATTTGTTGGTCTTTCATGGCTTATATGATAGTACAAAGAGCACTTGTTAGCTATTTGTTCGAACTTATCTACACACCTCATCCAATGACAGCAAATTTCATGAAATTGCTCAACCCGTCATGCCGAAAATCCTGCGGGCTCCGAAAATGTGACATCGCATTCCATTTTTTCGGAGTTTTGTTTTCTGCCAACTGAAAGAATGCGCCGGCAAAAACCTGGTGGCGTAAACTGCGGCGGAAATCAAAAGTGGCAAATGCTCCCTTGCGACATACTTCAAAAATCAATAACTATTCGTAATGGTCCGGGAGCAGTCATTCTTTTACCATTATTTTACATTAATCTTACATGGTTTTTACAAAAATGAGTATTGGTTTTACAAAGGAGCATTAAAATGTCAGCAACAGTAAAAAGTCGACTGTTAAAACAAAAAATAAGGAGAAATGAAAAAACACATGCGAAAGAGCAGGATTTTCCAGGCACTGGCGGCATTGCTGATTGTGAGTTCCATGCTGGCAGGTGCAGTGGGCTGTGGCGGTCCAAAACCCATCGTGGTAGTCTGGTATCCGAATGAGTCGGGTCCCGTATATGGGGATACCCGTGCCGAGGTCGGCAAACTTATTACACAGGCGACAGGACGAAAAGTAGAGCACAAATTTACATCCGAGTACATTTTTGCTATTCAGGCAATTGCGGAAGGCACGGCCGATATCGCCATGGCAATGGGTGCTGTTGGATACGTGCAAGCCAAAGACATGAACCCTAACCTTGGTCTTTTGTTCGTCAATGCCGATAAAAATGGAAAGCTTGACGAGGCAAAGTATTTCTCATGGATATGTGTTAACAAAGCTGATGCAGATAAGTATATGAGTGGCGGAAGCTACTCCATAGACAATATCAAAGGCAAAAGCATGTCCTTTGTGTCTGCCAGTTCAACCTCTGGATTTAGAGTACCAACCACTCTAATCATTGACCATTTCCCGACAGACAATTTAAACAGTGATTCGTTTGCAACTGGTGGGTCTGGAAAATTCTTCAGCGAAGTAATGTTTGGGGGAAATCATCAGGGTTCAGCATTCTTTCTTGTTGACGGCAAAGCAGAAGTGGCAGCATTTTGTGATATCGAACTTGCCAATTACATTGAACTGAAAAGCGGGACGGAGAATACTGTCGGCGCAGTTTATGCAATCAGACAAAATGCAGATGCTCCTTTTAATACTTCAGTCAGGGGAAACGAATTTGTCCTCATTGCCGTTTCACCGGTTTTCAATGGTCCAAATGTATACAACCCGAAAAACCTGAGTGATACTGAGATCAAGGCTATACGTGACCTTTTTACCTCAGCAGAAGTCACCAACAACCGCAAGATTTTCATTGACACGGTGGCAAATCCGGAAGCTAAGGGGCTGTATAACATTGCCTCCAGCAAAGGTTATGTTCTTGTCAGCGATGACTGGTATAACGCCTACCGCTAAACGATTGAAAAGGTGAAATAATGCCCATTTTAGAGTTTAAGAATGTCAGTAAGACCTATAACAATGTGACAAAGGCCCTGACAGACATCTCATTTTCAATTAATTCAGGTGAATTTGTGGCTATCATTGGTCCTTCTGGCTCAGGAAAATCCACCATCCTGCGTTGCATCAACCGTTTGGTTGATGCAACGCAGGGGGGTATCATTTTTGATGAATTTGACGTATGCCACGCCAATAAAAATGAAATCCGTCAGATCCGCAAAAAGGTTGGCATGATATTTCAGCACTACAATTTGGTCGAGCGCCTCAGCGTAATTGAAAATGTATTGCATGGACGGCTTGGACATAAATCCACAATCAGTGGCATAATCGGGCGCTATACCGAACCCGAAAAAGAGCAAGCTTTTCAAATACTGGAAAAGCTTGGGCTGACAGAACAGGCATACAAGCGTTGTGACGAGTTGTCCGGAGGTCAAAAACAACGTGTCGGCATAGCCCGTTCCCTCATGCAGGAGCCAAATCTTATTCTCTGTGATGAGCCAATTGCATCGCTTGATCCAAGTACTTCCAAGGTAATTATGGATCATCTAAGCAATATTAATAAAACCATGGGCATCACATGTATTCTCAATCTGCATCAGGTGGACGTCGCTTTAAAGTACGCCGGGCGTATCATAGGACTAACCTCCGGGAAAATTGTCTACGACGGACCCCCGAACCAGCTTCTCAAATCAACAATACATGAAATATATCAGTCAAACGAAGGTGAGTTGATCACTGATGTCGCATAATCTATCGAAAGCGGCTAGACCTGCCAATCAAACATCGGTATTTGTCAAAAGAAAAAGAATGTATACATTCTTTTTTCTCGGTGTTATCGCAATTATGATTGCCTCGTCGCTAATCGCGAATTTTGATTATATTGTTGGTATTAAATCAATTCCCAAGGCAATAACCTGGAGCCTAACCAAATTTATTCCCAACTCTTCGTCGTGGCATTGGTTAACCGACGAAATATTAAAAGCATTATTTGAAACTGCACTCATGTCTGTCGCAGTGACAGCCTGCTCGGCAGTATTCGCTTTTGCTTTCAGTCTGCTTGGCACAAGAACAACCAAAATAAATCCTTTGATAGGAAGAGCGGTCAGAATTATTGCCTCTTTCTTCCGCAATATTCCTGATGTGGCTTGGGTTTTGGTGTTATTCATGGCATTCGGGCAAAACATCCTGACAGGTTTCTTTGCATTGTTTTTTGTCACATTCGGCTTGCTAACGAGAACTTTCATCGAAACTATTGACGAAATTAGCGCATCCTGCGTCGAGGCTCTTCATGCGAGCGGCGCAAATTACATGCAGGTGGTATTTCGTGGAATCATTCCTTCCTCGGCGGCAGCCCTTATTTCATGGGTTTTATACATGATTGAGACAAATATCCGAAACGCCACACTGATTGGAATAATCTCGGGAACCGGCATTGGATTTTGGTTTAATTGGTTTCTTAAAAGCCTTAACTATGGAGCAGCAGGGCTAACACTAATCACCATTGTCGTACTGGTAATCGCCATTGAAATAACCTCCACACAAATCAGGAGGGCAATTCTATAATGAGAACACCGTTTGTTGCCAATCATGTTTCTGCTCAAATGGGAGCAATTGGCGGGATGGAAAAAACACGCGGCGGGAAAATTAAAACTGCCGCGCACGATAAAAGCCATCGAATCATCAAACTTACGATACTTGCGTTATTAGGCTTAACTATTCTGGGTTTTTTGACATTTAACTACAAAAATCTGGACTTTTTCAAGGCAGTCGGCGATACACTGGAAAATCTGCGGGTTATGTTTTTTACGCCACATTACGTCAACATTCCGGGGGGATTTAGAGGGGCATTAGACCAATTACTAATCACTTTTTGCATGGCAGTGTTGTCAACGGTTTTTGGTTCTGTCGTTGCCATTTTTGTCTCCTTATTCTGCGCAAAAAATCTCTCAAGCCCCAAGGTTTCAAGCATCATCAAAAGCTTCGTGGCTTTCATCCGGGCGGTGCCGACCATACTATGGGTTCTCATTTTTGTGGTATCAGCCGGGCTTGGCGGCGTCTCGGCTGTAATCGGACTGACTTTTCACAGTGCAGGTTATTTAATCAAGGCATATGCCGAATCGATTGAGGAGATGGATGAGGGAACCATTGAAGCGCTAAAGGCTTGTGGCGCAAATTTCTGGCAGATTGTTTTTCAGGCAATACTCCCGTCATCAATCAGTTATCTGGTAGCATGGACTTTCCTGCGTTTTGAAATTAACTTTGCCAATGCGGTCGCCGTCGGAGCCGCTGCCGGAAGTGGCGGTATCGGGGAGGCTTTGTATTTGGCCGGGCACCAATATTCTGATCCACGGGAACTTGGTTTCATTACATATCTAATTGTTGCTGTCGTAATTCTTCTGGAGATGGTTGCAACAAAAGTTAAGACAAAGGTGAGATAGCAGTGCAAAAAAGACGACTAACCAGAATTCTGGCAAAGATGGATAAGCGCGACGTGGAGGTCTTAGCCGCTGATATTCAGAAAATATACACGCCGCTTATTGTGAAAGAACCGGGCAAAACATTAGCTATGGTCAAAATGCGTGATCCTGTCAAACAGACCTTGTTTTATATCGGTGAGGTAATTGTCTGCGAGGCAGCGGTGGAGATTGATGGGGTGCAGGGCGTGGCTGTTCTGATGGGAGACGATACTGAAAAAACCCTTGATATGGCTATCATCGATGCGGCAATTAACAGGTGTGTGTTTGCTGGAATGGACAAGTTGCTCAATTATGAAAAGGAACAAAATGATGCGCTGATGCGCGAAAACGCCATGCATCTGAAAACTATGGTTTGCTTTGAATCTATGGATCAGGAGATGCCGCATGACCTCGCAGCTTTCAAAAAAGCATAGCTTTGATACTGTATTCGATAGCCAGAAGGTATTCAGACTTATTCTGGAGGCCATGTCCAATCCGGCAAGGGTTGTTGGAACAAAAGAGTTCGCAGATAAACTCTTTGGCGAGTATCCAGCATTTTTAGCTGTGGCAATGACCTTGTTGGACAATGAAAGCTGCTTCAATGTCTGTGGGAATCAACTTCTGTCAGACGAAATCGCCTCACTCACGCTTGCGAAGAGAACGCCTATGGAATCAGCGGACTTTGTGTTTGTCTGCACTGCGAACGATATGGAACCGGTAATTCAAAAGGCAAAATGCGGCACGCTTTCCGATCCTCACAAAAGTGCAACCGTGGTCATTCAGAATGACGGACAACCCGTGTGCCAAATGGCTCTGGCGGGACCGGGCATCAATGGTTGTACTGTGGTTCGGATGACACAGGTAGTAAAAGATGCCTTAGCTTTCCGCGACATGCAGAACTATGAGTACCCACAGGGTATTGACTTGCTGTTTATTTCAGACGATGGCGGGCTGTTTTCCATCCCACGCCTGATACAAATGGAGGTGCAGTAGATGACTTACGTGGCGGTATCCGGCGGCAAGGAGGCTATTGAGGCAAGCATTAAGCTGCTGGATTTTTACAAGGGCGGCACAGAGAAAGATGTCGAAATTGAAGCGATTGAAAACAAGCTTTCACTGCTTGTCGACCGTGTCATGGGTGAGGCGGGATTATATTCCAAAACATACGCGGCTCTTGCCATAAAGCAATGTGAGGGCTCCATGGAGGAGGCTGTATTTCTGTTGCGGGCTTATCGCTCCACTCTCACGCGAAATTACTACACAAACGTTGTAAATACCAGTGAAATGCGCATCGTGCGCCGTATTTCAGCGGCATTCAAGGACATAATTGGCGGGCAGATACTGGGTGCATCATATGACTACACCCATAGGCTGATCAATTTCGATTTGGATAAGGAAAAAGCCGCTGAGTTGCGACGGGAAGTGCTGGATATGCTTGGAGCGCAGGAGCCGGAAGAAATCTCGCTGTGTCCGCGCGTGTCTGATGAGTTGAGAAAAGAAGGCCTTATTGAGCAATACGCCCAAGACGACAAGCCTCCGCATGACGTGACAATGAGTATGCTGGAGTTCCCCGCAGACAGAAGTGCACGTCTGCAAACGCTTGCCCGGGCAGATACCGGTTTTATTTCAGGACTTGCCTACTCTGCACTGCGCGGGTTTGGGCAGGAACACCCGACTGTTGGCGAATTGCGCTGTGGGTATGTGGAGCTTTGTGTGCCGTATCCGCTGGATGAGCAAGAGGAGATTTATATAGGCGAGGTATTGCTCACAGAGGTGGAATGTTTTAACAAGGCAGATGATAAAGAACAATTGAAACTGGCCGTTGGTTATGGCGCGGTTTTCGGCAGAAATGAGACCAAGGCAATTTCGATGGCTGTCATTGACCGGGAGCTTGATCACGGCGGTCCATATCCTACTCAAAATGAAGAATTCGTATTAATGCATGGTGACAGTCTGGAAATGAACGGCTTTATATCACATCTGAAACTTCCGCATTACGTTACTTTCCAGTCGAAACTGGATGCGGTTAGAAAGACGCGGGCGTAAGCATGAGAACAAAAGAAGAATATTACGAATGTACGCTTATAAACAGAAAAGTTGCGAACGACCCGGGTCTTACGGCTTGCTCATGCCGCAGGAAATATTGCGAATGGCACGGAAAATGCAGGGAGTGCGTCGCAATACACAGATACCACGGCGACCATATTCCGACATGCCTGCAGCCTATGCTGAATGACAAGTTGAAAGAATTGGTGACTGTCGGGGAGCTTTGTGCCATGGCAAAAGAGAAAACACCGGAAGAATACAGGCATTACGTCCGCAAAAGAGACAACGATGATGAATAGAAACTACAATTTTGCTTTCCTCGACGAAGGCTCCAAACGTGAAATCCGCCGTGCCGCCCTAAAGGCCGTTGCCATCCCGGGGTATCAGGTGTCTTTTGGCTCACGCGAGCTTCCCATTGGCAGGGGGTGGGGTACAGGCGGCATACAGCTGACTCTTTCGCTTATCGGACCTGAAGACGTCCTGAAAGTTATAGACCAGGGCAGTGATGAAAGCGTAAATGCCGTAAACATCAAGAAGTTTATCGGGCTTTGCACCGACGTTGAAACCACAACCAAAACAAGCGAAGCCACTGTGATACAAACGCGCCACAGAATTCCGGAGGTCCCTTTAACAAACAGACAGATACTCATTTTTCAGGTTCCCATCCCCGAGCCATTGCGCATTGTAGAGGCCCGCGAAGAAGTTACAAAGAAGATGCATGCCGAAAAGGATTATGCCCCAATTTGGCTCCAGCTTTATGAGAGCCTTGTGAAATACAACAAGGTGACGATCGCATCAGAGTATCCATGCATGGTTTCCGGGCGTTATATGATGAATCCCAGCCCTATTCCAAAATTTGATAATCCCAAGCTGCACAGGGCTGAGTGTCTATACTTATTTGGTGCAGGGCGTGAAAAAAAGATTTATGCCATTCCTCCGTATACAGAGGTAATTTCCCTGGCCTTTGACGATATTCCTTTTGAAAAAGAGAACTTTAAGGGCAAAAAATGCCGTCTGTGCGGTAGCGAAAACACCTATCTTGATGAGATGTTTGACCAGCATGGGGATAGGTTTTATCAGTGCTCTGACACATCGTATTGTCAGGAGGTCAGAGATTATGTATCTGGATGAGGCGCCGGTATTATCGGTAAAAAATCTGGTTGTTCGTTATGGTGCAGGATGCGGCTTGTGCCGGGACAGGACGTCTCAAAGCATGGAGAAAAATCGTTGCATGGCTTGCGGTGCGGTATGGGCTGTGAATGACATCTCTCTTGATGTGTATCCCGGTGAGGTGCTTGGTATTGTAGGCGAAAGCGGCTCGGGGAAAACCACACTGATGAGAGCCCTGTACTTCGATTTTATTCCAACTTCCGGCAGTGCGGTGCTGCGTGATTATAAGAATGGCGAGAAGAGTATTTGGGAGGCAAGTTCGGCTGAGCAGCGTATGCTCAAAAATAGTGTTATGGGCATGGTTTACCAAAATCCGGTGATGGGATTGCGTATGGATTATTCAGCTGCATCCAATATCGCTGAAAAAATTATAGCCGCAGGCAGCCGAAATGCCGCCAAAATGACCGAGCGAGCAGCGGAACTTCTCGCGGCCGTGGAAATCATGACCAGTCGTATGAGCGAAGCGCCCAGGAATTTTTCCGGCGGTATGCAGCAACGCGTTCAGATTTCCAAAGCGCTTGCTAATAACCCGGCACTTTTATTGCTGGATGAGGTAACGACGGGTCTTGATTTGTCGGTACAGGCAAAGGTGCTTGATCTGATCCGGAAAATCAAGGCGAAATATGGCATTTCCATCCTGTTGGTATCACATGATCTGGCAGTCATTCGTATGCTTGCCGACCGTACCATTGTTATGCTGGACGGCAAAATCGTCGAAAGCGGGCTCACAGATCAAATTCTTGAAGATCCGCAGGATGTATATACGCAGCAGCTTGTGCATTCATTGATATAGGAGGAAAAAGGCTTGATTGCTATAAAAAATGGAAAAATTATAACACCTGAGCATGTCGTTGAGGGTAAATTATTACTTATTGACGGCAATATAATACTGGGCTTTTCGGATAGCACGGACAGCGCTGAAAGAGTAGTTGACGCGCATGGGCGCTTTGTTATGCCGGGGATGATTGACGTTCACTCTGATACGATTGAGCAGTATATACAGCCACGTCCCACGTCGCAACTGGATTTTGAGTTTGCGTTTAAGGTATGCGAACGGGATTTGCTCGGTGCCGGAATTACGACTATGTATCATTCTCTGTCGCTGGCGAGCAGCGAGCTTTTCTGCCGTGGATTTCTTAAATCGAAGGAAAACATTCAAAAACTGGCTGTGCTGATTGCCAATATACATATGCGCAACCATCTAATTCATCACAGACTGCATCTGCGCATAGAAATCGACAATATAGAAGCCTTTGATATCGCATCTGACATGCTCAGGCAGGACAGGGTACATTTAATCTCATTTATGGATCATACCCCAGGTCAGGGGCAGTACAACAGCATCGCGGTATACTACGATGCCGTATCCAAGTATAGCGGCAAGGAAGTCGATGCCGTTTGGTTTGAAAGCGTTCTGGAGCACCATAAGAAAAAATCCACGCTTTCATTTGAGCAGTTGAAAGAACTTGCTGCTTTGGCACATGAAAAAGGAATAGCAGTGGCATCACACGACGATGATACGCATAAAAAGCTTGCACTGAATAAAGAAGTCGGCGTGAGCATCAGCGAGTTCCCAATTTCGCTGGAGGTGGCAAAATCGGCAAAAGAACGGGGGTTCTACACTGTTGTCGGATCGGCCAACATCTTAAGGGGGAATTCACACTCGGGCAATATGTCGGCAGCAGAGGCTATTTTGGATGATTGCGCCGACATAATCTGCTCGGATTACTACCCTGCTGCTATTCTGCATAGCGTGTTTTATATGAATGCAAAATATGCCGTGCCTCTGCCGAAAATGGTCAATAAGGTTACCTTGAATCCGGCAAAAGCCATGCGAATAGATGAGGAATATGGTTCTGTTGAAGCCGGTAAAAAGGCAGACCTGCTGATTGTGGAATTGCTTGATGGCTATCCGGTTATTACGCATGCATTTGTAGATGGCAAACAGACGTCACGCATAGAGTACCGGAGATAGATATGGAAATATTAAGAATTACGAACCTTGCCAAAAATTTCTATCTGCACAACCCGGGGCTTGAGATTAAATCATGCCAGAACATAAACATTACCCTGAATGAGGGAGAGTTTATCGGTATTGTCGGACTGTCAGGTGCCGGTAAATCTACCATACTCAAATGCATAAACCGCAGTTATCTGCCGATGCAGGGCGATATTGTTTACGACAGCGCGGCGTTCGGCAGGATTAATCTGGCAACGGCAGGCGAGCGCGAAATTCTATATCTGCGCCGCCATGAAATAGGTTATGTGTCACAGTTTTTGAATGTCATGCCAAGGACAACTGCCAAAGAACATGTCGTAAGTGCCTTAGCCGATATGGGCACTGACGCAGGGATGGCTGAGTCGGATGCCGAAGAAATGCTGGGCTACTTTCGTCTGCCAGAAAATCTGTGGCATATCTACCCTGCGACTTTTTCAGGAGGCGAGCGCCTCAGATTAAATCTGGCCCATGCCATGGTTAAAAGACCTCGGCTGCTCATGCTGGATGAGCCTACGGCTTCGCTTGATAGTAAAACAAAAATTCTTGTAAAGGATATGCTGAAAAAACTCAAGGATAAAAACACAAGTATGATAGGCATTTTTCATGACATTGAGTTTATGGAGGG
>WRHS01000022.1 GCA_009783135.1 Dehalococcoidia bacterium | reverse complement strand
GGGCAGTGTGGTTATCGCACTTTCTCAAAGCGGCGAAACTGCCGACGTGCTGTTTGGGGTGCGTACTGCGCGGGAAAGACAGGCCAAGGTCATATCGCTTGTAAACCACCAAGCCTCACAACTTGCGCGCCTTTCGGATATCGTTTTTCCGCTGAATTGTGGGGCGGAAAATGCCGTTGCAGCCACCAAAAGCTATATGGCGCAGATTACAGTACTGACACTTTTAAGCCACAATCTTTCCGGGGAGCAAGAGGAGATTATCCAAAAGCTTAAGCATATTATTCCGCTGGTAGAACTATCTTTTGAAACGAACCTCAAGCATGCTGAGTCTCTTGCGCGTTATATTGCAGGACACAATGCATGTTATTTTATCGCCCGCGGCAGTAATTTCCATATTGCCATGGAGGCGGCACTTAAAATGAAAGAGGTATCATACGTGCATGGCGAGGGTATGCCGGCAGGTGAGTTAAAGCACGGCACGCTGGCATTAGTTGAGAAAGGCACTCCAATCGTTGCCATTTGTCCGGATGATTACACATTTGATGATACGCTTTGTAACGTTGAAGAGGCAAAGGCCAGAGGGGCATTTATAATCGGGGTTTCGGATAGGGCGCATAGCGCATTTGATGAGTGGTGCAAGGTCCCGAAAGTCGAGGACATTCTTTATCCTTTTGTGACTATCGTGCCACTTCAGGAACTGGCTTATTTTACAGCATTGGCAAGAGGTGTAGATCCTGACAGACCGCGGAATTTGGCAAAAAGTGTAACTGTGCGGTGACACTTAAGATATTTTAAATGCTTGTTTTACCACTTGCCGGTATTACCTAATTCATAGCCTCCATCCGCACTCCGACATACCCGCATTGCAGGCAGTGTCCCAGTGTTTGTCCGTCCTCAGAATCAAGGAACAAGTCCCCATAGCAACGCGGACAACCGCCTAATTTCCAGCGCATATTGTCAAAGACGTTTTCTGGCAACGAAACAATCTGAAGATCTGTTGAAACCTCAGGTTTGATTTTAGCACCCGGGTAATTCTTGGTTTTCATAGTAGCCTCCATTTGACGCTTGTTTAAGACGTGCTTTGGCAAAATAGTTTTATGCCTCCACAAGAGTGACTTCCACCATTTTCTTTTTTGTATCGCGATAGTAGGTGAGCCGTATTTCCTGTCCGATTTCGTATGACTGCAGGGTGCGCTTTAAGCCCTCAGCGCTGAAAACCGTTATATCATCCACCGCCACGATGACGTCACCTGAGCGCAACCCTGCATTGTCAGCAGGTCCATTGCGTGTCACCTGTGTGACGAGCGCACCATAATCAACCGCGAGGTTATAGCTGCCGGCGATTGTTTTGTTCACGGTGTATAAGGCAGCACCAATATCAGGGCGTAAGACATGCCCGTTTTCAATAAGCTGTTGAATAATCGGATAAGCCTCATCTATGCTTATGGCGTATCCCATGCCCTCAACACCTACAGCTGAAACCTTTGCACTGCTAATACCGACCACTTCACCGGCCAGATTCACCAGCGGTCCGCCGGAGTTACCATTGTTGATGGCGGCGTCGGTTTGTATGAGGTTATACAGCACATTCCCGCTGTAAGTAACAGATATACCGGTGGCACTGACGATTCCCTTTGTGGCACTGATGCCCATTCCAAGCGAATTGCCCAGTGCAACGACCCAGTCACCCATGCGCAAAGGATGGGTATTTAAAGTACCTGACGACGATGCTGCGAAGGTGTTAGCTAACTCAACACTTGAATCAAAGGTATTGGAAATGCCAAGCTTAGCTGCCGGCAGATCGCTGGCGTCAATCTTTATTACAGCAAGGTCAGATAAAGCATCTGCATAAATTTCCTGTGCAAAAAAGATACGCCCGTCCTCTAATGTAACCGATACGACGCTGGCACCCTCAACAACATGGTTGTTGGTGACAATCAGCCCATTCGGGTCAACAATCCATCCGGAACCGGCTCCCTGTATCGTATATGCCCCACGAAAAAAATCATATCCGGGAGCCTCGGTACTGATTGAAACAACCGACGGGCGCACCTTGGCGATGACATCGGCCAGATTGGGTAACACCAAATCCGTCTGATAGACGACTTCAGGCTCGGTTGAAACAGCCGGTTGGGTAACACTTAACAGGCTGCATCCGCCCAGTGTTGGTATGCCCAGCATCAATGCCAGCAACAGCGGCAGCCATGCTTTACGTATCGTTAACAATTGAGTTTTCATTTCTAGCTCCTGCGTAGTATTTTGCACAAACAGAATTAACTTTCTATATGTTTTTTGGCAGTGTAACATGCGCATTGTAAAGCGACGGTAAAGTTATGCTTCTAAACGTCCTGAGATAACGCTTTATGCAGAAATACGCATGATGAGGAAATGCTAACACATTCGCATTGTAAAAAATGCCGAATTAGTGCTGCCAAAGAGGAAGTTTGATACGGAAAACACTGCCTTG
The DNA here is from genome assembly GCA_009783135.1 of Dehalococcoidia bacterium. Taxonomy (GTDB): domain Bacteria; phylum Chloroflexota; class Dehalococcoidia; order Dehalococcoidales; family UBA1222; genus WRNG01. The sequence goes on along the minus strand of WRHS01000022.1, from coordinate 15,420 downwards.
CCCACCCGGGCTTTGTGCCGTAACAGTTCCGCCGTGGTCTTCTACAATCTTCTTAACAATAGCCAAGCCCAATCCGCTGCCGCCGCGTTCGCGTGAGCGCGATTTGTCGACGCGGAAAAAGCGGTCGAAGATGTGAGGTAAATCCGCGGCAGGTATGCCAATACCGCTATCGCTTATCGCAATAATGGCTGAGTTGCCTTTGCGCAACGCTTCAATTTTTACCATGCCGCCGGTGCTGTTATACTTTACGGCGTTATCAACAAGGTTGATTACAACCTGCTTCAAACGCAAAGCATCCCCGCGCACGGGCAAAGTCGCGCCATGTGGCTGCCAGTCAAATCTCAGCCCCGCAGCACGTACTTTCAGTCCCATTTCGTCATATACTTCGCTTATCAGTTTTTGAATGTCCACCGGCGTCATTTGACTTGGCAGAGCCGTGCCGTCGGAGAGTAGCAGCAGGGAATTGCTGACGTCCTTAATACGCTCAAGGCTCATCTTAAGCAGATCAACCAGCTGCTGATAGTCTTCCTTGGTTGCAGCCTCTTCCATTTCCAGTACCTCAATATTGGTCTGGGCGATGGCCAGCGGCGTGCGCAACTCGTGAGAGGCATCCTGGATGAACTGCTTTTGCAACTCAAAGGAATTCTCAAGGCGCTCCAGCATGCCGTCAAAGGTATCTGCTAGACGTTTAATCTCATCATCCGGACCGCTGCGCTTGATGCGCTCTTTTAGGTTGGTATCCGAAATGCGTGAGGCAAGTGATGAAACTTCATCTACCGGTCTTAGCATACGGGTTGCTATGAAATACCCTCCGATTGCACCGACGACCAGAACCAAGCATGTTCCCAGAACTGAATAGTCGCGTAATTTTTTGAGGCTCTCTTCTCTTTCTGCCTGTATGGCATTTTGCCAAGCCACCATATCGCCAAAAGGAACCCGTATTTCTGAGACGTCCGAAAGTGACCTTGTATAAACCGAGTAAATACCGATGTTCATAACAATCAGTATCCACACAAGAAAAACCGAATAAACCATGGTCAGCTGAAAGCGAATGCTTTTAACGAAAATGGGCAGTCTAAAAGAGGATTCCGTTTTGGGTGGTGCAGTTTGTTCCATATGCATTAACTCACAATATATCCGCGCCCTTTGACAGTGGCGATGCGCTCGGCGTCACCTGCGGCCGCCAGCTTTTTGCGAATGTTGTTGATGTGCACCTTGATCGTCTGCGTGAACATATTGGCGTCCTCATTCCAAACATGCTCAAGCAACTCTTCATGGCTTACTACGCGTGATGCATTGCGCAAAAGGTACTCAAGTATGCCAAACTCCTTCGCAGTAAGCGGAATTTCCGTTGAGTCAACAAATACCTTGATAGTGTTTGGATCAAGCATCAGACTGCCAGATTGCAGGACGGCACTGCGTGTTTCTCCGTCGCGGCGCAGTACGGCGCGCACGCGAGCCAGCAACTCGGCAAACTGAAACGGTTTAACAAGGTAGTCATCCGCTCCGCTATCCAAACCTGTGATGCGCTCCTCAAGCCCTGAGCGGGCCGTTAGCATTAGAATGCCGACCCGTGAGCCTGCAGCACGCAGGCGGCGGCATACCTCCAGCCCATCCATTTTAGGAAGGTTAAGATCAAGCAATACCAAGTCATAAGCATTAACCTCAGCCATCACCAGCGCTGTCTCGCCGTCGTATGTCGTGTCAACGGAATAACCGTAACGCGACAGACCATGTGCCAGCGCCTGTGCCAATGCCTGCTCGTCCTCTACAACTAAAATGCGCATATCGAATGCCTATATTATAACATCGCGGCGTAAAGGCAAAGTAAAGGACAAAAAGAGAGGGGGCGGCATTATCGCCGCCCCCTCGGATCAGTTCGTTTAGGCTTTTATTTGATGAAAAGAGGTGCCAACACCAAGGTAACAGTCGCCAGCAGCTTGATGAGTACGTGAAGTGACGGACCTGCCGTATCCTTCAGCGGGTCGCCGATGGTGTCACCGACAACCGCGGCGGCATGGGCCGTTGTTTTCTTGCCCAAGACATTGCCGTTCTCATCCTTAAGCTGATTGTCCTCAATCATCTTCTTGGCATTATCCCAAGCACCGCCTCCATTGTTCATGAAGGAGGCCATCATGATGCCGACAATTGTGCCGACCATGAGGAAACCGGCCACTACCATTGGCGCGTCATAATCCATCCAGCGGAATACCAGACCAACAATCACAGGTGCCAAAATAGGCAGCAATCCCGGGGCAATCATCTCACGCATACCGGCCTTGGCGGTGATATCAACCGCCTTGGCATAATCCGGTTTATGCGGGTTGGACGGATCTTTGGGATTGAGAATTTCGGGGTCAGCACGGAACTGGCGCCTGACCTCCTCAATGATTTTGCTGGCAGTCTTGCCAACAGCCTTGATGGACATGGCGCTGAAAAGGAAAACTACCATGGCGGCCAGAAGAGCGCCAACAAAGACCTCAATTTGGGCCAGGTCAACTACACTGTGTCCGACTTCAGCTCCCTGAATGAAAGCGACCTGATCCAGATAAGCCTGGAAGAGCAGGAAAGCCGCAAGCCCTGCCGAAACAAGGGCATAACCCTTGGTGAGTGCCTTGGTGGTATTACCAACCGCATCCAGTTTGTCTGTTATGCGGCGTACCTCGGGACCGGCACCGGCCATTTCATTGATGCCGTTGGCATTGTCGGTAATAGGACCAAAGGTATCCATTGTGAGGATGTAGGGGCAGGTCATGAGCATACCCATGGTGGCCACAGCCGTACCGAAAACACCGGCTCCATCAATACCGCTTTTGGTGCCGAACCAGTAAGACAAAATGAGTGATATGCCAATAATAACTGCGGTTGCGAAAGTGGTTTCAAAACCAACTGACATACCGGCGATGATATTGGTTGCAGGACCTGTTTTAGAGGCCTCGGCGATATCGCGCACCGGGCGGAAACGGAACTCGGTGTAGTATTGCGTGACATAAACCACAATGACGCTGGCTATAATGCCCACCATACCGGCACCGAAGAGCCACATTTCCTTGCCGGCCAATTGATCGTGGAACATGAAATAAACGCTGACAAACAAGCCAATGATGGCCAGCCCGATGGAAACGTAATATCCGCGGTTTAGCGCACTCATGGGGTTTTCGTTCTCTTTGGCCTTCACCGTGAGCAAACCAACCATACTGGCAATCATGCCAAAGCCGCGCACAACCAGCGGGAATAAAATCCAGACGATACTGCCGGTCGCGACATAAAGCACAATACCCAAAATCATGGCACCAATGCTCTCAGCAGCGGTGGACTCAAACAGGTCGGCACCGCGTCCGGCACAGTCGCCTACGTTATCGCCGACAAGGTCGGCAATAACGGCCGGATTGCGCGGGTCATCCTCAGGTATGCCGGACTCAACCTTACCGACAAGGTCAGCGCCCACATCGGCCGCTTTGGTATAAATACCGCCGCCAAGCTGTGCAAAAAGGGCGACGAAGCTGGCGCCGAAGCCAAACCCGATAATCAAATGCGGGGCGATATCAGGCTTGTCATATCCGCCAAAAGCAAAGAAAATGGCAGTAACACCGATAAGAGACAGAGCCGTAATGAGGAAGCCTGCCACACCGCCGCCGCGCAGTGCGACGTTAACCGCAGCATTCAGACTTTTTTGGGCAGCTGAGGCGCAACGCAAATTTGACTTTACAGCGATGTACATGCCTACAAAACCGGCAACAGCCGAGCATGCGGCACCCACCAAGAAAGCCACTGCCGTGCGCCACGCGATAGCAAATCCGGTATATCCGGACTCATTTCCACCCAACACACCGACCAAAACACCAATGACTACAGCGATGACAAGGGAGAATACAGCGATAGTGCTATATTGGCGCTTGAGAAAAGCCCAAGCACCCTGAAAAATCATGTCACCGATTTCCTGCATCTTGGGTGTGCCACGGTCGTGTTTTAGCACGTCGCGCACCAGCCACAGCACGAACAGCACTGTGAGTACGCCGGCTACAGGCACAATCCAGAATAAAGCTGGCATAACATTAAACTCCTTTTCCAGTATTTGAAAATTTAACGGGCTCCATTATACACATCTTGGCTTAATTTGGCTAGACAAGTTCTGCAACAAAAAAGCAAAGGGCGAGGAAACTACCCCATCAGTCATTACCATGGTCCTTGCGCAGGGGTATTTCCTTGATGAAAAAGTGCACCAGTACGGCAATTATAACGGCCACAAACGCGATGATGAAAATGTGATGTATGGCTGAGCTCAGTGCTTCCCTGACACTTTGCTGTAACTGCTCAAACAGCTGCTCGCCCTGCGGTGATGCTTGCATGAGGATTTCTTTGATGCCGGCTTCTGTTTCCTCATTCATTAGCAATTGCGGATTACGTGTTAATCCCTCTATTTGTTCCACAGGTAAAATATCCTTAACTGCCTGCGGCAATCCTGAGGTAAAATGGCTTGCAAACTGGCTGTTCAAAATAGGATTAAAAATAGCCAGTCCCATGGAGGCGCCGATGGAGCGGATAAACGGGACGGTGGATGTTGCTACGCCCAGCATGCGGTAAGGCGCGGCGTTTTGCACGGCAATAGTGTATAAAGGCATGGTCATACCAAGCCCAAAGCCGGTTAGCACGATATTTACAACGGCAATACCATAGCCGGTCGATGGGCTCATGCGTGTAAGCAGGAATACACCAACGCACATAATGAGCAATCCCATAAAACCCTGCATGCGATAATGCCCTCCGGCACGCGACAATAGCTGCCCCGACGTAAAGCTTCCGGTTACCTGCCCCAGCATCATAGGCGTAAGAAAGCCGCCGCTGATTGTGGCAGTGGCCCCCAGCACGCCCTGGAAAAACAACGGCACAAATATGATGGCGGCAAACATGCCGATGGCTGTCATAAATACCACAATCTCAGCTATATAGATGATGCGGTTGCGAAATAGCGACAGAGGAATAAGCGGGTTGCTACTGTGTGATTCAATGTATAAAAAGGACAGTAGCATCAGCGCAAAAAGGGACAAAAGCCCAATCACCGGAAACGATAGCCATGGATATTGCCCACCTGCCCATGAAAGAGCCAGCAGCAGCGACATCACACCAAGCGACAGCGTAACCATTCCGGGAAAATCAATCTTGCCACGTTTTGCATTGGGCCGAATGTATGGAAAGAAGAAGGTAAACAGGATAATAATTAAAATCCCCAGCGGGACATTCACATAGAAAATCCAGTGCCACGATAGCCTGTCTGTAATAAGTCCGCCCAGCGTAGGTCCAATGATGGCCGACATGCCGAACACGCCGCTTATAAGCCCCTGATATTTACCGCGCTCGGCAGGCGGGAAAATATCGGAAATTACAATGAAAGCATTCGCCATCATGGCACCGGCACCAAGACCCTGTATGCCGCGGAAGATGATGATCTCCGGCATATTTCGGCTCAGACCGGAAAAGATGGAGGCGATAGTGAAAATGATAATCCCGCCAAGGTAAAAAGGCTTGCGCCCGAACATGTCGGTCAGCTTGCCAACGATCGGTACAGCAATGGCCGAGGCAATGATATATACCGTTATAATCCATGTATAGTGCTCAAACCCAGAAAGGTCAGCAACGATGCGCGGCATGGCCGTATCAACGATAGTCTGGTCAAGCGAGCCCATAAACATGGCCAGCAGTACGCCAACCATGGTAAAGACTATCTTATGCTTGGGCAGGGCATGAAAACTTGTCGGCGCGGCGGTATCCATCTTATTAAAACCAATCTCTTCGTGCCTGGCTATTTCACATGAAACGTGACATAGCGCATCACAACCAGTGTTATCAACTGTACAGAAGCAGCTATTATGCCACGGCTACCTTATCCAGTCAAAGTTACGAGTGGATTGGGATATCACACGACTGAGTGGTGCATAATCACATTGCAAACAGCTTGAAAACGAATGAGAATGAAAGATATAATGAACTATGGGAACTGTAGCAGTCTTCGATGGGATGACAATCATGCTTTATCCTAGCATGGCAGATCATAAGCCACCTCATTTTCATGTGGCGTTTGATAACAAATTAGCCAAATATACTATCGGGGAGTGCGAATTTTATAAAGGCAATAAACTCCCTGCAAATAAACTCAAGCGTCTCAGGGAGTGGTGGGAAATGTACTGTCCATATTTATATTGGATGCAAGAGAATAATGATGTGAAAAGACTGCCCCCATTATCTCACAAAAAGGAGGATTGAATATGAACGGAAAATATGAACTGCACACAGTTACAGAGGTTATACCATTGTTTGAATATGTAATCTCTGTCGGATTTAGTAATGGGGAGCACAGATATTTTGATGTGAGCCAGTTATTTAATCATAAGATAATGGGAGCAAAATTCAAAAAACTGAAAAATGACAGGGCTCTATTTTATCGAGTAAGGATTGATATTGCCGGAGCAGGCATATCATGGGATGAAGGCATAGAGATTGAATGCGAGAACTTGTATGACTATGGAGTTGCTTTCAAGACTAACTCCAACAGTATCGGCAGACCATCCTCTCTCAAACCAAAAACCACAGCAACCAAATCCAAGAAAACGCCTGCTGGTGTTTGATGACATAAGGTAACGCGTCAACTAAGAGGCGAGAGATTTCCACTCTTGCCTCTTTTCATTTATGCCCGGGCGCTGCCGGGTGAATACATGAATATGCTCGTACCAGTACGTGCCTACCTCTGCTTTTTAGTAGGCACTGATGCAGACAACCGCGACGGCCACCAGCCATAGCGCCCCAAAATGGTTGCAATAGCCGGAACAAGCAGGGCACGCACCAAGAACGTATCGATAAGAATTCCAATGCCTATTGCCGCACCGATTTGGAACACGACCGGCATGGATGAGGTCATCAATGTAGCAAACGTGCCCGCCAGTATGATGCCGCAGGCGGTAATAACACCACCGGTTCCGCCGACCGCGTTGGCCACGGCATCTTTTATGGGCATTTTGTGCGCTTCTTCGCGGATGCGCGACATAAGGAAGATGTTGTAGTCCGCACCCAGTGCCACTAGGATGACGAAAATAAACAGCGGAATCATATACACGATGCTGCCATTATGCATCAATGTGATGAAAAGCCACGTGACAATACCAAGCGTCGTGCCGTAGTTTAGCAGCACAGTCAAAATCATATACAGCGGTGCCAGCAGACTGCGCAACAACAATATGATGACGATTAATATGCCGATTACGGCAAGTATGGCAACCCTGACAAAATCACTATTGTTGACGTCCAGCATGTCAGCCCGCGTGGCGGGCTCGCCTCCGAGGTAAGAGGATGCAGATGCCTGAGTGAGAAGAGGCAAAGAAGTGAGGCTGGTGCGGGCTTCATCGCGCAGAGAATCCACAGTATTTGTTGCCGCGGTTGCATAAGGATTACCATGCAAAATAACATTGATGCGCGCCACAGTGTTATCCGCGGAGAAGTAAGCCACTTTAATTGACGCGCTGAAAACTGTATCAACGGCCAAATTAAACTCATCTGTAAGCCCATTGAGCCCTGAGACTAAATTCGTAAGCAGTAATACAATTTGCGTCGGGTCTCCCGCGGTCTGCATTTGCTGCAGCGCTCCTGCCACAGTTGCGAAATTCTGGCTTTGGATTACAGTCGGGTATTGCAGCGCCAATGCCTGCATGGCATCACCGAGCATTGAGAGCAGAGAACCCATCGTATCGGACATAACGCCCTGAAGTAACTGCTCTTTTAACATCTGGATTTGTACAGAAAACTCCTGCAAGCCGGCAACAGGTGCATTGTAAAAATCCACCCGCGACACGCCTTCCACATGCATGAGCGAGCCTGCCAGCAGCGCAAGTTCGGCACCATATGAAATGTCGCCATTGTATGCGTTATCGTCTGACAGTTGTACCATGAGATACAACGGGGAAAACTCTCCCGCCGGGAAACGCTCGTTGAAATGATTAAACCCTGAAACAGACTCCACGTTCTGCGGCATCTGATCAACCACTCCGGCAGAAAGCGACATGCGGGGAAGGGCAAAATATGGCAGTAGCAGCAATAGCGTGATAGGTACGGCAACCCATGTTGGATGCGCCGCAACCCATTTTCCGATGGCATGCCAGCCGAAACGTCCGCCGGATTGCGCCGGCAAATGCCGCACAGGCCAGAAAACATTGCGACCGAATATTGAAATAAGGGCAGGGGTAAGCGTAAGCCCTGCCAGTAACGTGACGGCCACCCCCAATGCCATGGCATAACCGGTGGTTTGATTCATACCGAAACGCGAAATGCCAAGCGATAAGAAAACCACAATCACCGTGAGGGCACTGGCAGCAAGCACTGGACCGATATGACATATTGCTGCGTGTTGTGCCTTGCTGCGTTCCGAGTGCGCCAGCTCCTCACGGAAACGTGATACCATGAACAAACAGTAGTCCGTACCCACACCGAAAATGATGACCACAAGGTAAGCCTCTGCTAGCGTCGGAACCTGCATGCCGGCCTGTGCCATGAAACCAAGCAGCCCGATTGCCACAAGGTAGCTGCACCCAATGGTAATCAGCGGCAGTAAGATGGCCACAGGAGAGCGATATACTATCAAAAGCAACACTGTTACCAGTATGAGTGTCACAAGCGTTGTACGGTCCACGGTCTGTTGCACCGAGTTATAAAGGTCATTCATAAGTCCGGCATCACCGGAAAAATAGATTTCAGAGTCTGGGAAATTTGAGCCGACATAAGAGCGGATTTGCCTGATGGCGTCTTTTACAACCGGGTCAATGGCGCCATGGGCGAAATCAAGAGTCATCAGCATGGTTGTGCCGTCGGCACTGATGAGGGTGGCCCCCAATGCGTCTGATTCGTATACTGACACCACGGAAACAATGCCGTCCGGTGCCGCATCTGATACGAGCCAGTCATGCAACTGCCCTGCCTGCTGCATATCGGCCGCAGACAGACCATCTGCGTTGTGAATTACCAGCAGACCGCTGGAGGTCGCTTTCTGGTCGGCTGAGGCAAACTTATCTTTGATTAGGGCATTCGCCATGGCAGACTCGGTATCGCTTGGCAGAAACTGGCTTTGGTCTGTAACACCAACATCCGAGAGGTTGGGTGCAACCAAAAAGAGAATAGCCGCCAGCGCAACCCAAAAAAGAGCAATGCACCACTTAAACCTTTCGCTAATGCGTGAAATAAAAGCGTACATACTATTCCATTCCTTTCTGCCGATACCTCTCAGCAAATGCGCGGCAGTATATCGCCTGCAAGCATGGCCAGTATACGTGACGTTCCCAGTTTGGTGCGCAGTACTACCTGTCCCGGATTGTCTGCGGTAACTGTGCCGATTACGGCGGCATCCCGCCCGTATTTGCTTGCATGCATGACACCAAGCAGGCTTTCAGCGGCATCCGCCGGGGCAAAAGCCAAAAGCTTCCCCTCATTGGCAACATACAACGGGTCCAAGCCCAGCATATCACACAAGGCGCGTACCGACGGCCGCACCGGAATTGTGTCGTCACCAATGAGCATGCCAACGCCGGATTGTGCGGCAATTTCATTCAATGTGGTGGCTACGCCTCCACGGGTAGGGTCGCGCATGCAGTGCATTTGCGGGCATACATCCAGCATGTCGGCAATTAACGCATTTAGTGGCGCGCAGTCGCTGGCAAGATCGCCATCGAAGCGCAATCCCTCGCGCTGAGCCATGATGGTCATGCCATGGTCCCCAACATTGCCGCTGATGATAATCGCATCACCAGCTCTGACATTGGAACCGGAAACTTTAATATCGGGCAGTACGCGACCGATTCCGGATGTGTTGATGAATATCCCATCGGCTTTGCCGTGAGGCACGACTTTGGTATCACCGGTGACAATAGCCACATTTGCCTCTGCAGCGGTCCGCTGTATGGAATCAATGACCCGTTCCAAATCGGCAATCAATAAGCCTTCCTCCAAAATGAAAGAAAGGCTTAAGTACTGCGGCACTGCACCGCTGACAGCCAAATCATTCACTGTGCCGCATACCGCAAGCTTGCCAATATCGCCTCCAGGAAAGAAAAGCGGTGTTACCACATAGCTGTCTGTTGTAAAAGCCAATTGTCCGCCGGCGCAGTCAATGACAGCCGCATCGTCCATGCGCGACAGCCACTGATTGTCCAGTTTGCTTGCGAAACATTGTGTGATTAATTCATGGCTTAGCTTGCCGCCGCTGCCATGGGCCATTAGTATGCGTTCTTCCATCACTAATTTCCTTTGGAGATATTCTGTTTCTAAACCAAAGCCATAGTCTTAAATTAACTTATATCAATTTATTCAACAGCTGAAATAGTCTCGCCAAAAAGGTAGTAACTGGCACAAGCCCCCTCACCCGACACCATACATGGTCCCGTGGGGCGCTCAGGCAGGCAAATGCGCCCGAACAGCGGGCATTCCGGGGGGTTAATAATACCGCGCAGCACATCGCCGCAACGACAACCTGCAGGCTCCTTGGCAGGACCGGTTTTAATTTCAAATAATCGCTCGGCATCAAAAGCCTTATATGCATCACAAATCTTATAACCGCTGCCGCCTACAGTTCCGACGCCGCGCCAACGTGCCGCCTGCGGCTCAAACACCTCGGAAAGCAGTTCCTGCGCCCGCTTATTACCCTCAGGGGAAACACTGCGCCCGTAAGCAATCTCTACCTGTGGTCTGCCGTTTTCCATTTGTGCCAAGAGCATGTCTACCGCCATTAATATATCCACAGGCTCGAAACCGGCCACAACGCATGCGATGCCGTAGTCGCGCACTATAAACTCATATGGATGGGAGCCGATGATGGCGCTTACGTGTCCGGGGCAGATGATTCCGTCTATTTTGATTTCACCGCCGTCAAGCAGTGCTTTCATCACCGGAGGGCATAACTTGGCAAGCGAAAAGACGGAGTAGTTACGCAGCTGTTGGCTTTTGGCCAGTGCGATCGAGGCGGCAATCGTGGGGGCGGTTGTTTCAAAACCGACTCCAAGAAAAACCACCGGTTTGTCGGTATTCTGTCTGGCGATTTCAAGCGCATCCAGTGTGGAATAAACCGTACGCACGTCACAACCCTCGGCGCGTGCCTGCTGCAGGCTGGCATAAGTGCCCGGAACCTTGAGCATATCACCAAAGGTGCACATGATAATTCCGGGGGTTTGCGCCAGGGCAATGGCGCGGTCAATATCCTGCTGGTCGGTAACACAAACGGGGCATCCGGGACCAGAGAGCATCTCAACGTCGCGCGGCAAAAGCTGGCGCAGCCCGTATTTCAGTATGGCAGCTGTATGGCTGCCGCAAAACTCCATGAGATGAGCTTTTGCATGGGTGCGTTGTTTTATCTTTTGCACCAGTGCCAGCGCAAGCTCGGAATTACGAAAATCATTAACCGCCGGTTGCATTTATTTCCTTCAATAAAGCGATGGTTTCCTGCGCTTCCTGCACGTCGATGATACGAATGGCAAATCCGGCATGCATAAGCACGTAGTCTCCAACTTTGGCATCAGGCACCAGAAATATGCTGGTTTTGCGGCGTACGCCCTCGACATCTACCTCAGCATTTACGTCGTCAAGACTAATTATTAAAGCCGGCACAGCAACACACATTAAAACAACTACCTCCGTTAATTATCTATGCAGGAGAAGGCGGCTATGGCCGCCTGCCCCAGCGCTATGCCGCCATCATTTGTCGGCACACGTTTATGCGTAATCACATGCAATCCCGCCCGTCGCAGCTTACGCATTGCCATCTGCAGCAATAAGCGATTCTGAAACACGCCGCCGCACAAAGCTATGGTGTTAACACCGCTCCTGCGCGAGAAAACCCTGCACGTATCGACTATTGTATCCGTAAGCGATGCGTGGAAACAGGCGGCGATTTCCGCCTGTCCAACATGGCTTCGAATATCCTTGAGTATAGCACCAAATAACTCCCCAAAACGAATAATGCCCATCCCGTCATGCTGCACGAATTCCATGGGATAGCGCCTCGTTGAAGAGGGCACGTCGGTGGCTGCCATTTCAAGTTCAATAGCCGCCTGTGCTTCATAGTTGATGCTCTCACAGGTGCCGATGACGGCTGACACGGCATCGAACAAACGACCGCAGCTTGAGGTGAGCGGTGCATTGATATTGCGCTCGATTTGCTGGCACAACAGGTCCAACTCAGCTTTAGGCAGGCGCCCGACCAAGCCGGATGACTTCAGTGCCTCATCACCAAGCAGGGAATGGATGTAGGAGGCGGCGATGCGCAGAGGTCTGCGCGTTGATGCATCACCCCCGGGAAGCGGCACGTACTCAAAATGCGCCAAACGTTCACACTTGCCGTAATCAGCCAGCAAAAACTCACCACCCCAGATATTACCGTCCGTGCCATAACCCGTGCCGTCCAGCGCAACGCCGATGACAGGCTGCATCACGGCATTTTCAGCCATACAGGATGCCACATGGGCGTGGTGGTGCTGGACCTGTAGCAATTGCAGACTGCTGTCTTCCTGAGATAGCCGCTGCGCATAACGCGTGCTAAAGTAGTCAGGGTGAGCATCACAGGCAATTACACGCGGGTCAATGCGAAACAGTTTTTTATAGATGTCCACTGTATCATCAAAATTGCGCAGCGTTTCGGCATTTTCCATGTCGCCGATATGCTGGCTAATAAAGGCGTGATGACCGCGCACGAGACAGAAAGCCCCTTTCATATCGGCACCGCAGGCAAGCAGGGGTTCTTTTGCGTCAAACGGCAGCTGCACAGGGTAGGGGGCATAACCGCGCGCCCGCCGCACCAGACACGGCTCTTTGTCAACTACCATGGCCACACTGTCGTCATAACGCACGTGGATGCCCCGGTCATGACGCAGAAAATAATCGGCAATGTAGCCTAGTCGTTCCATAGCCTCATCGTTGTCGCACGCAATGGGCTCCTCGCTTAAATTACCGCTTGTCATAACCAGCGGCAGACCGGTACGGCGCATCAAAAGGTGATGCAGCGGTGTATAAGGCAACAGCACCCCCAGGTACTTAAGAGAGGGAGCTATGTTTTGCGATAAGTCTGTGTCAGGGAGCAGTTTGAGAAGTACGATAGGGCTCTGCGCCGAGGTCAGCAACTCTTCTTCCTCAGCCGATACGATGCAATAGCGCCTTGCCGCGGCTACGTTCGGCAGCATAACCGCAAAAGGCTTCGCCGGACGCTGCTTGCGCTGGCGCAACTCACCCACAACACTGTCGTTTGTGGCGTCACAAGCCAGCAGAAAACCGCCCAGCCCCTTTATTGCCACAATCTTTCCATGGCGCAACAAACGTGCCGCCTCATCCAAAGGGTCGGCGCAAGATATCAACTGCCCATCATTTTGCACCAGTTCCAGTTGCGGACCGCATATGCGGCAGGCATTAGGCTGGGCATGAAAGCGACGGTCCTGCGGGTTGTCATATTCTGCCTTGCAGTCCGGGCACATCGTAAAACAATCCATCGTGGTGAGCTGACGGTCATACGGGATGTCCCTGATTATTGTGAAACGCGGACCGCAGTTGGTACAGTTGGTGAAAGGATAGCCAAAGCGGCGGTTGGAGGCATCAAAAATATCACAGATACACTCAGGGCAGGTTGCCAGATCTGGTGAAACAAGCTGGTATTCTCCAGTGTGATGCCGGCTGCCTTTGATTTCAAAATAGGTATAGCCTGCGATTTGCTCCAGTGCTTGGGATTCTATGTTTTCGATATATGCCGCGCGGGGCGCATGAACACGTATGCTGCGTATGAAAGCGCTTGCGTCAGCGCTTGTGCCTTCAATGTCTATTTCCACAAAGCCGGATGTGTTGCGCACCCATCCTTTAAGGTTATGCACAGACGCCAGCTGGTATATGAAAGGGCGGAAACCCACTCCCTGCACAACGCCAAAAACGCGAATACTGTAATGCTCAATGTCTGAATTGTTCATATCTTTTTAGGTTGGAAATCGCGCGGTTTTCCCTGCTTTGTATTGTCTGGCATATTCTCTTTTAAATTGATGGGTTATCGTGCCTGGTCCCCGTCATTACGGCGGGCAGGCTTAACTGGTTGTATTGTACTTTATACATGCCGGCATGACAATTATTTTTTTGAAAATGAGCAGAGTTTTATTTCCGCCTCAGTTGTAAGTGTCTGTATAAGCGGTGGCGCTACTCCCGCCAAAGTGTTTATCTAAAAGCTTTCATTTGCTGAAAAATTGCCAGGGGGACATTTTACGCATGAGGCAGTATATAGAAAGTGTATAGAAAGTATATAGATCTGGTATATAATGCATGGAAAACTCCGGTATAAATAATGTGAACGCTCGCTTGGCTTGCATGCAGTGTTTCAAGTCAAAAATAGCGGCAATAATGGGGGTCGATTAATGGCGCTAATGTGGGATGGGTTGCTCCAGCGTGTGCGGGGAACACAGCCCCTGCATTGATGGCATCTTTACGGCTTAGGATCACCCCCGCGTGTGCGGGGAACACTTTATATAAAACCCCCCTATAAAGTCGGTGATAGGATCACCCCCGCGTGTGCGGGGAACACGCTTCACGCAACATCAACTACATGAATGAGTCAGGATCACCCCCGCGTGTGCGGGGAACACAGGACTGTCCACCATACATTGCGGTCTACATAAGGATCACCCCCGCGTGTGCGGGGAACACAACGCAACCGCAGGAGACCCCAATGGACAAGTAGGATCACCCCCGCGTGTGCGGGGAACACCATTATATCGCTCTCCGGGTCGCCGCAATTCCAGGATCACCCCCGCGTGTGCGGGGAACACAACATTAACAGGAATTCTTTTTCCTCCAAGATAGGATCACCCCCGCGTGTGCGGGGAACACGGGATGACATGCTGCCCACTGTAAATCATGAGAGGATCACCCCCGCGTGTGCGGGGAACACTCATCGGTACTGCCGGGCAATGTCGCCACAAGAGGATCACCCCCGCGTGTGCGGGGAACACCGGCCGAGCTAATAGACGATAAGCTAATGCTTGAGGATCACCCCCGCGTGTGCGGGGAACACATACTGCCGTCGCTCACGATATGAAAGCGCCTGGGATCACCCCCGCGTGTGCGGGGAACACATAGCTTTTGTGCTTTCTTTGCCTGCTCTGCCAGGATCACCCCCGCGTGTGCGGGGAACACCCTTCAAAAATAATTGCGTAAGACCTATGCCAAGGATCACCCCCGCGTGTGCGGGGAACACATGTCTACGTTTTTCATATCGGCCTTATCTCCAGGATCACCCCCGCGTGTGCGGGGAACACGCACACTTTTACCCTCTTTTTTTCTCTCACACAGGATCACCCCCCCGTGTGCGGGGGACACTGATAAAAAACACATATCTAGCGCCTAATTAAAAGATCACCCCCCCGCGTG
>WRHS01000021.1 GCA_009783135.1 Dehalococcoidia bacterium | reverse complement strand
CGCTGATAAGACAATTGCCGGCAAAGAAGTATTCTTTCACGTTAGAGTCAATGATGTGCGGCGTGAGGTGCTTCCGGAGTTAAATGATGATTTTGCTCGCAAACTTGACCCTGACAGCGATGGAATTGATGCCGTGCGCCAGAATGTGCACGATAACCTCAAACTTCGTGCTGAAGAAAGTGAGAATAAGGCGTTTGAAGAAAGAGTGATAGATGCGCTTGTGGAGAAGAGCCAAATTGCTTTCCCGCCAATCATGATTGAAGATGAAGTTGACCGTATGATACGTGAATATGTTGACCGTGTGCGTAATTCGACTGAAAGCGAAGAAGATGCCCAGTCGATTCTGGGAAATACGCAATTTGATAAGTTGCGTGAAACATATCGCTCACATGCAGAGCAGAGTGTCAAGCGCAATTTAGTTGTTTCTAAAGTCGTTGAAGCGGAGAAGGTCGAAGTAGCCGAAACTGAGATTGATATGCAGATTTCAGATATCATTTCCGGTGTTGGAAGCCAACCGGATAAGTTGCAAGAGAAAAACTCCTATCTGAATAAACCTGAAAATCGTGAAGCACTGCGTTGGTGGTTGGCTGCAAAAAAAGCCAAGCAAATGCTTGTGGATAAAGCCAAGGCAGATTAGGATAAGAGCACAGGAGGCATATGTTATGGATTCTATGAATGTTGTTCCTATGGTTATCGAAAGCGGTGCGCGCGGTGAGCGGGCATACGATATCTATTCGTTACTACTCAAAGAGCGCATTGTCATACTCGGCACGCCTATTAACGATCAGGTAGCTAACAGCATCGTGGCGCAACTGCTTTTTCTTGACCGCGAGGATCCGGATAAGGATATCAACCTTTATATTAACTCTCCGGGTGGCGTGATTAATGCTGGGTTAGCAATTTACGACACCATGCAGCTTATTCGTCCGCAGGTGTCTACCATTTGTGTCGGACTTGCTGCCAGCATGGCTACGGTGTTGTTGTGCTCCGGTGCGAAAGGCAAGCGCTTTGCTTTGCCTAACGCTACCATCCATATGCATCAGGCTATTGGCGGCGCCCAAGGGCAGGCAACGGATATTGAAATTGCCGCCCGTGAGATTTTGCGTGTACAGGAGATTATTCGCAAAATACTGGCGGAAAATACCGGTCAGAGCATGGAAAAAATTACTCATGACACAGACCGTGACTTCTATATGAATCCGATTCAGGCGTTGGAGTATGGTCTAATTGATGAGGTTCTGACCAAACCTGCGCCAAAAGATAAATAGCGGCCTTTAGCAATTTATGCTGGTTTTGATGAGCGTCAGCGTTATTGTTTGCGCCTGAATCGTTTGCGGATTTGGCGCAGCAGACTGCGAAAATATGTTGCCATTGACGGGCGCTTGCCATATATTTGGGCTTGCGCCATGCTTCGCAGAAACTCATGGCGGTTTTCAAAGTTCGGTATAGTGACGTACGCACGTCCTATGTCTGCTATTGAGTGTGCATCCGAGCCTGCCCCGACTAACAGTTTGTTCCTAATGGCAAACTCCTCTGGCAATTTCAGGTTTTGCATTTGAATTGTACGGGAGTTGAACACCTCAATAATATCCACATGTTCGGCGATACGTTCTAAAGAGGTGCCTTTCATGGCAGATGAGCGATAGCGGTCGAATGGGTGAGGTATGCATACCAGCCCTTCCTGCGCGCGTATGCGCCGGATGGTCTCCTCGGGCGAAAGCCCGTTGGGGATGCTTTCTTTGAGGAATAACCCAATGATTTCGCCCTCGCTGGATGCTACCTCTTCACCTACGATTATCTTGAATGGCGCAGGCTGGCATGCCATAGACAATGCACCGTCGGCTGTGCCGTGATCGGTGATGGCGACAGCTCCAAGCCCAAGTTTTTGACAGCGTTCCACAAGCTGTTCAAATGTTATATCCGAATCACCGGAATAACGCGTGTGAATGTGAAGGTCAACTTTAATCAAATTATTTCCCTTTCAGTCATAAGAGGCGTTACTTGCCCGCGGTAGAAAGTGTTTTTATTCTACCATTTTCCAGTACTACGCTGTCCTCAATACGCACACCTCCCCATCCCGGCAGGTAGATGCCCGGCTCTATGGTAAATGTCATGCCATTTTGTAAGATGTCCTTGGATATGGCCCCAATACGCGGGGCCTCATGCACGGCAAGCCCGATGCCATGCCCTAAACCATGCCCGAACTTATCCCCGAACCCATTTGCATCAATAACGGAACGCGCCATTCTGTCAGCTTCGCTACCGCTCATTCCGGCACGAATGTTTTCTATTGCTGCCGTTTGTGCCTGCAATACAGTGTTATAAACCAGATGGAATTGAGCGTCTTCTTGCCCGAGGAAGAGCGTGCGTGTCAGGTCGCTGATATACCCGCCGCATTTGGCACCGATGTCTATTATGATGGGCTCATTTTCTTTTATGATATAGTCACAGGGATGGTGATGAGGAATGGCGGCATTACACCCGGCGGCTACAATGACCTCAAATGGGAGCGTTTCACTGCCGTGTTCCCGCATGTGTTTTTCAATTTCCCAAGCCATCTCCAGTTCGCTCATGCCGATATGCATGGTATTACGCATGTGTTCAATGGCTGCGTCACTTAGGGATACGGCTTTTTTGATAAGCGCAAGTTCGTCATCATCTTTGCCCGTGCGCAGATTTTCCACTAATCCATTTACAGGCACGAGTGCAATACCAAGGGGTTTGACGATATTTTTGATTTGACTGTAATGCCAGAACGATAAACTTTCGGCTTCAAAAGCCAGTTCTTTCAGGGCCAACCCGCATAAAAACTCAGGCAACCATTTGTGCAGGTCATTCTTACTTTCAAACAACTGATAGTTTGGTGCCTGCCGCCCCGCTTGTTCGACGTAACGGGAGTCTGTGGCGAGCAGTGCCTTGTCTGCCGTAATGAGCAGATAACCTGCCGAGCCGTAGAACCCCGACAGGTAGAAACGGTTTTCCGGTTGAGTTACCAGCAGTGCCGTAACATTTTTTTCGGATAGGCTATTTCGCAGTTTCTGAAGCCGCATGGCTGTGTTCATTTGCACTGTCCTTTAATGTAGCCATTGGGTGTGCGTCCATATAAACCCGGCGCGCCTGATTTTGTGTTATATGTGTGTAAATCTGTGTGGTGGACAGGTTGGCATGCCCCAGCAAGTCCTGTACCACACGCAGGTCGGCACCTCCATCCAATAGGTGCGTGGCAAAGGTATGGCGTATGGTGTGAGGATGTACTTTTTTGGATATCCCGGCAGCGCGGGTGTATTTCGGTATTTGCCTTTGAACCCAGCGTTCGGTTAGGCGTACGCCTTTGTAATTAAGAAAAACAGCTTGTGTGGATACTTCGGTTTCCAGTTTTGGGCGTGCGATGTCCAGATAGTTCTGCAGCGCCTGCACGGCTGGTGCCCCGATAATGACCAAACGCTCCTTATTCCCTTTGCCCATGACGCGAATTTCGCGCGACGAGAGATCCAATCGTTGCAGATCTAAACTGACCAGTTCGCTTACGCGCAAACCGGCAGCGTAAAACAGTTCCAATATGGCATTATCGCGCAGTCCCAGTGGTGTGGTGCAATCCGGTATTGACAACAATGCGCTTATTTCGTCATGCGTTAAAAACTCAGGTAAGCGGTGCGCTTGCTTTGGGGATACAATCAACTCCACAGGGTTATGCTCAATTATGTGCTCGCGCACCAGAAAGCGATAAAAAGAACGTATGGCTGATAGTTTGCGCGCAATACTTACCTTGGCTATTTGCTGGTCTATCAGATGGCCCAAATAGGCGCGCACAACAGTTTTATCTACCTCTGCGAAAGAGTGAATCTTTTGACTCTCAAGGAACTGAAAGAATCCTTTTTCTGTGCCGTGGCGTGTGTTACCTATAAGGTCGCTTGTATAGTTGCGTACGGTATAGCGCGAAACATGCTTTTCCGCCTCAAGGTAGTTTATGAAGCGTTCCACATAACCTTGGGCAGCATTTTGCATGTGTCCTATTCTGCCTTTTTACCCTTGTATTTGCATGCAGTGCAGCGTACGCTTTTGGCTCCTGCCTCAATCAGCAACTTGCCGCATTCAGGGCAGGGTTGCGGCAACGGCTTGCTGTTGACGGCAAACTTATGCTTGGGATAGGCGCTGCAACCGTAAAAGATTTTCCCTTTCTTACTGAAGCGCCCTATTAACTCGCCGCCCGCGGGGCAATCAGGGCATGGCACCCTGGTTTTAATGCGGAAATTGGTGTGGTATTTGCACTCCGGATAGCTTGAGCAGGCGATAAACTTGCCGAAGCGTCCCATCTTGAATACCAGTGCCTTTCCACAGTCGGGGCAGTTTTCACCGGTTTGCTCATCGGCAATTTTGACCTTCTCTATTATTTCACTGGCCTTGGATAAGTCCTGCTCCAGTGGCTTGTAAAAATCACGTACAGCGCATACCCAGTTGTTCCCGGCATTGGCTACCTTGTCGAGCTCGTCTTCCATATGGGCCGTATACTCAATGTTGATGATATCGCCGAAGTGCTCCGAAAGCATATCCGTTACCAGACAGCCAAGTTCGGTAGGCTGGAAAGCACCGCCTGTTTTGTTTATGTACTCGCGGTCCTGAATGGTAGCCATGATGGGTGCGTATGTGGACGGACGCCCGATGCCGTTCTGCTCCAGCATTTTAATCAGTGTGGCTTCGGTAAAACGCAGCGGCGGCTTGGTAAAATTCTGTTCTGCGGAAAGATCCACCAAATTCAGAACGTCGCCCTTGGCCAGCTTTGGTAGTGCAAAAGCCTTTTTGTCATCTGCGTCGTCGTCATCTTTTTGTTCTGCATAAAGCGTGATAAAACCCGAGAAAACGTTAACCGAGTTTTGCGTGCGCAGAAGATAGTTGGTTTTTGCCGTCTTGTTCTTAGCCTCTATGTCGATGGTTGTGTTGTCAAACAGAGCCTCTGCCATCTGTGATGCCACCATGCGCTGCCAGATAAGCCGGTAAAGCTTGTGCTGTTCAGAACTTAGACATTCCTTGATGGAGGACGGCTCTCTCATGATTTGCGTCGGGCGTATGGCCTCGTGTGCTTCCTGTGCCCCCTTGACCTTGCTTGTGAAAAAGCGTGCTTTCTTGGGCAGGTAGTCTGTGCCATATTTGCCGCTTATGTATTCGCGCGCCTCAGTTATGGCATGCGCTGCGATATGTGTGGAGTCTGTACGCATATAGGTGATAAGACCTACACTTCCTTCTTCCCCGATGGGTAAGCCTTCGTAAAGTTGCTGTGCCAGCGACATGGTTTTCTTGGCCGAAAAACGGAAATGACGCCAGGCTTCCTGCTGCATGGTGGAGGTGATGAAAGGAGGGGCTGGGGAGCGCTTAATCTGCTTTGTGCCAACTTTCAGCACCGAATAGTCAGCCTTCTGCAATTCGCCCTTGACCGCATCGGCAGTTTTTTTATCGTTTACCGGCAGTTTTTTGCTATCTGCAAGCCCTACAAGCGTGGCTCGGAACTCAGGTTTTTTGGTGTTTTGTTTTAGTAATTCGGCAGCTAAAGTCCAGTATTCCACCGGCACAAATTTCTCAATTTCACGCTCGCGATCCACCACAATTTTAACCGCAATTGACTGAACGCGTCCGGCGGATAGACCGCGGCGCACTTTTCTCCACAAAAGCGGAGAAAGCTTATACCCAAGAAGCCTGTCTACTATGCGTCGTGCCTGTTGGGCATCCACAAGATGCATGTTCACGTCACGCGGATGCTTAAATGCCTCGGCGATGGCATCGTCAGTGATCTCATGGAATACTACGCGGCGGAATTGAGTGTCGGCGCTGCGGGTGATTTCCGACAGGTGCCAGGCGATGGCCTCGCCCTCGCGGTCGGGGTCTGTTGCTAGATATACAGAGGATGCACCCCGAACGGCATCTTTAAGTTCTTTGGCTGTCTTACTCTTATCGCGTGAAACAACGTATTTCGGGGCGAAATCATTTTCAATATCCACACCGATGCGGCTCTTGGGCAGGTCACGGATATGTCCGAGAGATGCCTTGATGACATAATTTTTACCCAGCATGCGCGCCAGTGTTTTGGCCTTGGCCGGGGATTCAACGATTACAAGATTGTGTTTTGCCATTGCGCGATATTTCCTAACTACTCAAGATTGGATGAACTTTATCTCCATCCTCAGACCAATTCCATCGTTAATTTGCACATTTCCATCGGGTGATTATTCTAACATGAGGTGCGCAAGCTGGCAATGTAGCGGAGCAAGGCGCAATTTTTTAGGGAGTAGGCTGTGTTATAATCTGCCGTAGATATCTCTTTGGGTTTGATGTTTTGAATCGTTATGATTTTGTAATTGTGGGCGGCGGACCGGTAGGCTGCCGTGTGGCGACGGAACTGGCAAAAGCCGGGCACCATGTGGCCGTGCTGGAGAAAAATACTGCTGTGGGGCAGTCTGTGTGCTGCACTGGTATTGTTAGTTGCGAGTGCATGCGGCATTTCTCGATTCCACCTGAGCTTTCTTTGCACCGGTTTAACAGTGCCTCTGTGTATACACCGGCGGGTACTGTTTTGCGTATGGAGCGCGAAGAGGTGCAGGCGGTTGCCATCGACAGGGGTGCATTTAATGCCTATATGGCGCGCTTGGCGCAAGACAGCGGCGCGGACTATTTATTGGGGCAGCACGCCAGCGAGATACAGCTTAACCCCGACGGCGTCATTGTTCGCTCTGCGTATAATGGAGAGGTGTCGTATTTCAGCGCCCGCGCCGTGGTGCTGACCTGCGGTTTTGCCTCACATTTTCCACACGTACTTGGGTTGGGAAAAGCCCGTGCATGGACAGTCGGGGCTCAGGTGGAGGTGGAAGCCTGTGATTTACATGAGGTTGAGGTGTTTTTGGGACGAACACTTGCTCCGGGATATTTTGCATGGCTTGTGCCGCTGGATGCAAAACGCGCGCTTGCAGGTTTGATGTCCGATAAGCAAACATCTGAGTACATGGCATTTTTTATCTCAGAGTTGCAGAGGCGCGGACGTGTGGCGGCGCTGACGGGACGTCCGTCATATCGGGGAATAACCCTGCGCGCCCCGATGCACGTCAGTGCGGCAAGGGTGCTTTTGGCGGGTGATGTGGCCGGGCAGGTAAAACCGCTTACAGGCGGCGGGCTGTATTTTGGCATGCTTTGTGCCGATATTGCAGCATCCGTGTTGCACGGGGCTATTGAAAAGGGTGATTTTTCCGCCCGCAGCATGAGTGCATATGATAAAAAGTGCCGTGAATTACTGGGGCGTGAACTGCGCCTTGGATGGCAGGCACATCGCTTATTCGGCAGGCTGAGTGACGTGCGTATTGAAAAGCTTGCCCGTTGGGCGCAGCGTAACAATATGATGCAAAAACTCTCGGCTTCTTCACATGTTGGATTTGACTGGCACGGACGTGCTATGCTGCATTTGCTGAAAGATATTGCGTGGCCATTTAAGAAGAAAAATTCGCTGTGATAATTCAAAATATTCTGTTTGAAAGGTAAATAGATGTCTGGTGTTTCCAAAACTGCGCGTGAGCAATCCCAGTCGGAGATGTGTGTTCTGACGCAAAAAGGCTATGACGATATTGTAATAGAACTCAATGATTTGAAAAGCCGGCGCCCGGCTGTGCTGGAGGAAATCCGCCGCGCTGCGGCCGATAAAGATTTCCGTGAAAATGCACCACTGCATGCGGCACGTGAGCAGTTGGGCTATATTGATGGTCGCATACAAGAACTTGAGAGCACTCTCAAGAACGCGACTATTATTGCACAGAATGAGCATGCCGGCTCACGAGTTTGTGTGGGTAAAACAGTGACGCTTGAGGCGTTATCTTCGGGTAAAAAGCAGTGCTATACCATCGTTGGACCTAAAGAGGCCAACCCGGCCGATGGTAAAATTTCGCACATTTCCCCTATCGGCAAGGCGCTTATCGGTCGTAATCAGGGCGAAACAGTGGAGGTAATTGTGCCTGCCGGAAAAGTGCAGTACCGCATTGATAAGGTTGAATAATAGGCTGGTATTTTGTAATTGCGCCCGCTGTATCACACTTAGTGTGGTTTGCATCACGCTGTGCGTTTTGTCTCTGTGTAATTAAGGGAAAATTGCGGGCTGCGCTTGGTGTGTTGCACAGTGTGTAGCGGTAATGTATAATGTCGGAGGTTTAGGTTTAGGTTATTACATGCTCTATTGCCATTTGTATCACGCTGGATGACCAAAAACTTCGAACTGAAATTAAGAGAGGAGGTCATCCATAGTGTTTGAGGACAAGTCAATCCAGTGCTGTGATTGCGGCGCAACGTTTACTTTTAGCGCTCAGGATCAGGAGTTCTTCCAGTCAAAGGGTTATACCAATGAACCTAAACGCTGCCCTTCATGCCGTCAGGCTCGTAAGGCAGAGCGCGGTGGTGCTGGTGGATTTGGCGGCGGTGCCCGTCAGATGTTCCCGACTACTTGTGCAAGTTGCGGTAAGTCAACAGAGGTTCCTTTCCAACCTCGTGGCGACAAGCCGGTTTATTGCAGCGACTGTTATCGCAGCATTAAGCGCTAGAAAGTTAACTCTAACAGGTAAAATTTATACATGGGTTGATATTACGTCAGCCCATGTATGATTGTCTAAAAGTCTCTGCGGAGGAGGTGAAGTAAGTTGTCTTTGAAAGTGACCATTCGCGATGGCGAATCTCAGGATTCGCTGCTTAAGCGTTTCCAAAGAATGGTGCAAACAGAGGGTGTTTTGCGTGAAGCAAGAGCCCATGAGTATTTCATCTCCCGGGGGGATGCAGAGCGTATTAAGGCCAAAAAGAGTGCCCGTCGGCGCAAGCGCCAGGAAAGCATGTCTAAGCCAAGACAGTATTAAAATTGTCTTTGCAGGCAGTATTACGCAAGTTTTGTTCTCAATGCAGCGACCACATGGTCGCTGCATTGCTTTATCTGATACCTACGGAACAATAAGTTAATTCCACGACGTTAAAGTGGTATGATAATGCCGGTGCTACAGATGGAAAATTTGATGCAATTGCTTACTGCTTGAGCTGGGGCACTAAGTATAGGTGCATTGCATTTTTGGCATAATTGCTTTTTTTGTGTCACGCCGATGAAGATTAAACTCAAACTGACTCCGTTTCTGCTGCTGTGTCTCAGCGGTGGCTTGGCTATTTTCAGTTCTACCATGGCCAAAAACCCCGCTTTACCTCTTTTTATTCGCTCAATGGGCGTTCCGGTCTCTATGGTTGGGTTTATTGCTGCTGCATCGACGATTGTGGGCATAGTGGTTAGCCTGCCTGCCGGGATGCTGTCGGATGTCATTGGACGGCGCCGTGTATTACTGGCGGCGGCTTTTGTTTTTGCTACGGCGCCGTTTCTGTATCTGTTGATAACTGCTTCGTGGCACCTTGTGGCTGTGCGTATATATCACGGCTTGGCGACGGCTATTTTGGGACCGGTTGCTCTTGCTGCTGTGGCTGATACCTATTCCAGCGGACGCGGAGAGCGCATTGCTTGGTATTCTTCGGCTACCATGATAGGGCGCTTTCTCGCCCCTTTTGCCGGCGGGTTACTCATCTTTGGCGATAATTTCCGCTGGATTTATATAGCTGACGGCGTGGCTGGTGTGCTGGCGTTGCTGGCGATATCCCGATTGCGTTTTGCAACGGTTGCCTCGACAAAAGCAAAAGAGGCTTTCCGGCAACATTGCCGCAAATACGGGCAGGAGATAGCATTTATTTTTCACCATGGCGGCATACTGGCAACCAGCGGTATTGAAGCTGTGCAGTATTTTGCCTTTGGCTGTATGGAAACATTCCTTCCAATATATTTGAACGAAACGCATGGTTACCCCGCCTGGCAAATCGGAATACTTTTCACGGTGCAAATACTGGCGGCTGCGTTCTCAAAGCCGGCAATGGGGCGCCTATCTGACCGCTTTGGACGCATTCCGCTCATCAGCATCGGGTTGCTGCTTGGAGGAATAGCTGCCTCTGTGATGCTACTGTGGAGCAATTATGCCGCCTTACTATTGCTGATGGCACTTTTTGGCTTAGGGCTTGCCACAGTTACGGCTTCCACATCGGCATTGGTAGCTGACATGTCGCGCTCGGAGGGGCGTGGCGGTGCCATGGGAGTGCTCTCAAGCATCATGGACATAGGACAGGCGGCAGGACCTATGGTTGCGGGTATTCTTCTCGGGGTTATTTCCTATCAAACTACATTCGCATTGGTGGGGTTACTCATGGCGATGTCTGCTGCATTGTTTGCGGTGCTTATGCGGCGCAGACATGTTTTCGGTGGGGCTGGAAAAACAAGTTAGGGTATAGCTTATTTTGAGGCATTTGATTCAGACTCTATCTGTGCAGGCAAATGAAATCTAAGCGTTTGCTTTGAAAACTCTTTCTCCTAAACGATCCGTAATACCAACAAGCATTCGCTCATGTGCGCATATCAACGGAGAGATTCTGCGTGCAAAACCTGTGCTGGCAATGTTTTTGCAGCCGCACATATGGTCGCAACGCTTACTGATAGCGCATCCCTCACAGCTTGGCAACTCTTTTGCGTGTTCTGTGGAAAGTGCCTCCAGCTTGGATTTGTCAGGTGCATGGTCATGATTTGCATTACCCAACAAATATTCGCTGAGACCTACATATTGAGTGCATGGATAAATGCTTCCGTCGGTGGCTATGGAAATCCGCAGCTTGCCGGGGATGCAACGTCCCTCGTCTATTTGAGGGGTCAGCAGATTTATAAACTTACCATCAAAAAGCGGCAGGGCAAAAGTATCATTGTTTAGGAGTTTGTCACCATACCACGTGGCAAGACGCTCATATTCTGCTCTCAGCGCCGCAAAACCAGCCTCACTCCAGACACCTGAATAATTCAGTGCAGTAACGACCTTTTTAAATCCGAAATCATACAGAAAATTTATTGAATCATAGAGCATTGGTACGGTGTCTTCGCTGAATGTGAGCATGGCGGTTGTGTTAGGCAACTCACGCAGAATTGTTTTTCCAATGCATTGGACTTCATCAAAAGTTGCACCCCCGCCCTTGAAGCGTCTGTGTTTGTCGTGTGCTTCCTTTGTGCCGTCAATGGAAAGCGCCAGCTTTAATCCCTCGGCTTTACAACGTTTGATAAAATTGCTATCAACAAGTGTGCCATTGGTGGTGATGCGATATGTGAACCGTACGTCTTTGCTGCGACTAATGCTGCGGCAGTAATCCATAGCATCGTAGATTAACTCTTTGCAAAGCAGGGGTTCGCCGCCGTAAAAAGACATGCAAGTGGTTTTATGACCTTGGCACAAAGCATTGGCAAGTGCCATATCCGCGACCTTAAAAACAGTTTCGCGGCTCATAAAATCGTCTGTTTTGGGGGTTGTGCAATAGTCGCAATCCATATTGCATTGTTGTGTGATATGGAGTATGTATTGCATAAGGCGTACTCCCAATGAATATTGCTGATTAATGTACTGTTCTAGAGGGCGAGTGAGACGATATCTCCCATAGTGATTTCAAAGGTATCTGCTGATTGAGACTCCGACGACTTATCTGAACCTGTTTCGTTTGTAAAATCCTGTGGCGCTGAAGTGCCAAGAGTGTATTCGCCATCAATCAAGTTTTCTGCACAACCTCCAAGTGCACCTGCCATACCCAATAACGCTATGCATGCGGCACCAGCCATAAGCATCTTACCGGTTTTTAGCTGGAAAGAGTTGAATTTTGGTTTGGAATAATCTTTAACGTGCTCTATTTCCATCTGACAGTGTCCCCTCGCCGCATCACATTCCCTGCGGCGCACGTGCATTTTTAGCACATGCATTTCATTATAGTCTTATACTTTTTGTCGCGCAATAAGAATGTGTCGACGGTGCCTGTTGGCACCGCAAAATTCGAGATATAACAGTGGCTTAAGCCCATTTCCCCTCGGAAAATTGAATACAGCATCGGGTATGTGGTACATTGTCAAAGAATATTCGTATTTTACATGGCATAATAAGTTGTTTGTGAACGGTTTACATCGATTTCGGTATAGGTAATCCTCACGGATGCCCTGTTTTTAGATAGGGCTGATGTTTTGTTGCATATTCTCCATTCATTTCATTCTTTTGACCAGATTATACGATTATGTACTGTTTTATGTGTAAAAGGTGGGTTTGTACAAAATGAAATATCGTGATGATATTCGTAATGTGGCTATTATCGCGCATGTAGACCACGGTAAAACAACTATGGTGGATGCGTTGCTCAAACAAAGCCATATCTTTCGCGCCAACCAGGCAGTGGTGGAATGTGTTATGGACTCCAACCCGCAGGAGCGCGAGCGTGGCATCACCATCATGGCAAAAAACACGGCTGTGACGTACAAAGGCGTGAAAATCAACATAATTGACACCCCGGGACATGCTGACTTTTCAGGCGAGGTAGAGCGCGTAATACATATGGCTGACGGGTGTTTGCTCATGATTGATGCGGTTGAGGGTCCCATGCCGCAGACAAAATATGTGCTCAAGCAGGCACTGAAACATGGTCTGCATCCGATAGTGGTTATTAACAAGATTGACCGTGAAAATGCGCGTATTCAGGAAGTATTACAGCTGACGCAGGATTTGTTTTTGGAATTGGTTACGACGGCTGAGCAGCTTGATTTTCCTGTTTTGTATGCCAGTGGACGTCAGGGTATAGTTGCGGCTGAGCCGGATTTGAGCAAGAGCACTGATGTTAGCCTGCTATTTGATGCCATATTGGAAAAAATCCCTCCACCGCACATTGAAGAAGGACATTTCCAAATGATGGTTTCCAATTTGGATTACGATAGCCACAAGGGCAAAATTGCCATCGGGCGCATCTTTCGCGGCAAAATAGTCCCGCGTGAGCGTGTGATGTGCATTTATGCCGATGGCGTGCAAAAGTCCTATGAGGTTGCTGAGGTGCTCACATATATGGGGCTTTCGCGCGTCAATGTCGATTGTTCAAGTGCCGGGGATATCGTGGCTGTCACAGGTGTTTCCGATGTGAATATCGGCGACACATTGACCGCGCCTGAGAGTCCTGATGCCATCAAACGTATTGAAATAGGCGAGCCGACAGTTGAAATGACTTTCTCCGTAAACACATCGCCTTTCGCTGGGCGCGAGGGTAAATACTCCACTACGCGCCAGTTGCGTGAGCGCCTGTACAGAGAACTCGAAACTAACCTGAGTTTGCGTATCAGCGACACGGACTCACCGGATACTTTTTTGGTCAAAGGGCGCGGTGAGTTGCATTTATCGGTGTTGATTGAGGCGATGCGCCGTGAAGGATACGAGTTTCAGGTTTCCAAGCCGGAGGCCATTACAAAGATGATTGATGGCAAACTAATGGAACCGGTCGAGCTTTTATGCATTGATATGCCATCCGAGTATATGGGCGCTGTTACCGAGATGCTTGGCAAGCGTCAGGCTGAAATGCGTGACATGCGTAGTGACGGTGAAAGTGGAGTGCACCTTGAGTTTCGTATTCCAACCAAGGGCTTAATCGGTTTTCGCAGTTCTTTTATTACTGCCACGCGCGGTGAAGGCGTGATGAATACACTTTTCTTGGGTTATGAGCCGTGGAAGCGCGATATCGTTTCGGCGCGTTCTGGTGTGCTGGTTGCATCAGAGACCGGTGAGGCGGTTACCTATGGTCTTAACAATGCGCAGGGGCGCGGCATGACTTTCATTGAGCCGGGCACGCAGGTGTATGAGGGCATGATTATTGGCACTAATCCGCGTACGCGCGACATTGCGGTGAATGTGTGCAAAGAAAAGAAAAAGACCAATATTCGCTCGTCCACGTCTGACATCGCCATTAAGCTTACGCCGCCTATCATTATGAGTCTGGAGCAATCTATCGATTTCATTAACAGGGATGAACTGGTGGAGGTAACGCCTGAGAATATTCGTTTGCGCAAAAAGATACTAAGTGAAACCATGCGTTTGCGCGGATACCACACTGCTGGGCATGAAGACGACGATGAGGAGTAATGATTTTCGTGGCCTGAAATTTTGCAATATGTATAACACGTGTTACAATTGAAAATTAATATGTGTGAAGTTATTCTAAATTAAAATGAAGAAACTAATTCCTTTCTTGATGTCCATACTCTTTCTTTTTTCTCTTGCTGCATGCAATGATGATGTCATCGATATAAACCTCAATGATGGCGGGGAGAACGACGGCAACGAGTTGAGTGGAGGAGACGTTCGACAAAACAGCAGCAATGACTACGGTTATGTAGAAAAGAAGGGCAAGGCTGAGGCAGAGTTTACCTACGATGTGGTAGTAGTTACTCTGACGCATCGGGAATCAATGAAACTAAAAGAATATACCCCACAGGATTTTAGTGAAATTGATTGCGTTAATGTGTATGAAGTAACGATATATTCCCTTGAAGCGGTTAAAGAGGGAGTGTATCCTGCTGTAGATAGTTGGTGCAGAATATTTAGTATTGTGCTGGCAGAACCGAGCAGGGAGAGCGTTTTACATGCCGTAGAAATTCTTTCAATTAAGGAAGGTGTTAGATTCGCGGAGCCGAATTATATATATCACCAAGATTAGATAACTTTGGTGATTAAAAACCTAATTAGTTCAAGAGTTCTTTATTAGGCAGTGTCGTTTGTGTAGAAATCACCACGGGTTTTTCCTCAAGGTTTCACCGCCGCGAACTCAACAAAAAATTCTTTTAAAGTGAGCGTATCTGTTTGATTTTTCAAAACAAGACTTTGGAGTGTTCCGATTGCGGAACAGGTTTTACCTTTAGTGCATCTGAGCAAAAATTTTTCCACTCGAATGGTTTTCACAGTGAACCAAAGCGCTGTCCGGCGTGCCGTGAAAAGCGTAGCCACAATACCCTGCCTGCAGGCAACGATACTGACGTAAGCGATGATGTGGCAGCGCGTACCCCGGAAATACCGGCAGAGACAGTTGGGGATTTTGAATCATTCGGTCTCAGACCGAATGTATTAGCCGGCGTACGTCTTTCAGGCTACACTGTGCCGACTCCCATTCAAAGCAAGGCTATGCCACATGTTTTGGCAGGACGCGATGTTATCGGTCTTGCGCAAACCGGAACCGGCAAGACAGCAGCATTTGTGCTGCCAATGTTGAACAGTTTGGAGGCGCACCGTCATGGCAATATCCGCGGACTTGTGATTTCTCCGACGCGTGAGTTGGCTGAGCAGACGAATGAATCTTTCGCATCGCTTGGGCGGCGCACAGGTATTCGTTCAATTTCTCTGTATGGTGGGGTGGGAATGTTTCAGCAGATGCGTAACTTGCGTGACGGCGTAGATGTTGCGGTAGCATGTCCCGGGCGTTTGCTGGATCATGTTTGGCAGGGCAGCATTGATTTATCAAACGTGGAAATGCTGGTCATAGATGAAGCTGACCGCATGTTTGATATGGGTTTTCTGCCGGATATCCAAAATATTTTGCGCTGCCTTCCTCAGAAAAAACAGATACTGCTTTTTTCTGCCACAATGCCTGATGACGTGCGTCAGCTGGTGCAGACTTATCTGCATGAGCCCATAACTGTGCAAATAGGGCATGTGGCTCCGGCAAGTAGCGTGACACAATCATTTTATCCGGTTAGGCAGTATCTAAAAAGTGCTTTGCTGCTTGATCTGTTGCGTCAGGTTGAAACGTCTTCTGTGGTGGTTTTCACGCGAACCAAGCATCGCGCCGAACGCGTAGCCGAACAGCTTAAAAACAGCGGGTTCAAAGTGGTTTCATTGCAGGGCAATCTGGCACAATCGCGCCGTCAGGCTGCAATTGACAGTTTCCGTCGCGGCAAGGTTAAGATACTGGTGGCAACGGATATCGCGTCCCGCGGCATAGATGTGCTTCGGATTTCGCATGTCATAAACTTTGACATGCCTGACACAACGGATGCCTACACCCACCGCATAGGGCGCACCGGACGCATTGACCAGACAGGAGAGGCATACACGTTTATCTGTCCCGAGGATGCCGAAATGGTGCATGCCATAGAGCGTATGCTGGGAAAGAAAGTCGAGCGGCGTATACTGGATGGCTTTAATTACGACGTGGAAGCGCCTAAAACGGAAAAGACCAGGCGTCCTGTTTCGGGTAACCGCATCGGAGGGCGGGCATCTGCTGCCCGCACCTCAAACAGCAGGGTACCTTATAACCGTGCGCCGCGTGCGATTTTTTCAAAAACAAAAACGACTCAACGTAATAGCACTCAACTGTCTTCATAGAGAGGAGTTTCCAAGGTCGCTATTTTGGTTGCGGAGTGTGATAAACTGTTGCCCGGAATATAATTGCTGTACGACACAGCTGGCAAGCATGTATTTTGAGGTCTTGTAATGGGCGGAAAAGGCATACCACTGGGGCGCATATTTGGCATTGCTTTTTGCATCAATCCTTCATGGTTGATTATTTTTATTTTCACCACATGGTCGCTGGCTGGCGGCTATTTCTCATCAATTTATCCTGACTGGTCGCCTGTGGTCAAGATATCCGCTGGGGTAATCACAAGTCTGCTGTTTTTCGCCTCGGTATTGGTGCACGAACTCATGCACAGTGTGGTCGCACTGCGCCAAGGTGTGGCAGTTAAATCAATTACGCTTTTTATCTTTGGAGGCATAGCCGAAATTGCCGAGGAGCCCAAGAAAGCCTCGCATGAGTTTGTCATGGCGCTGGCAGGACCAGCTGCCAGTTTGATGCTGGGTGTAATTCTTATCGGACTGTCGCTGGGTTTTCACGGCATGGATGGAGTGGGCGGATGTATCGGTGTCGCCGCCTCCTGGTTGGGATGGGTTAATTTATCGCTTGGTGCCTGCAACATGATTCCCGGGTTTCCCCTGGACGGCGGGCGGGTATTGAGGGCGGTCCTTTGGGGACGTAGTGGCAATTTGTGCCGTGCAACACGCATAGCGTCCATTGTAGGGCGTGTGATGGCCATCGGTATCATTGTTGTCGGCATACATTTCATTCTTACAGGCGGCTGGCTTACCGGTGTATGGTTTGCCTTAATGGGTTGGTTTCTATTTGATGCCGCGGTGGGAAGCTATCGCCAAGTACAGCTTAATGACTTGTTGTCCAGACACAGTGTCCGAGAAGCCATGGAGCAAATCTGCGCAGTAGTGCCGACGGATATGCATGTTGAGCATTTGATTTCCGAGTATGCTTCACAACGTGCGCAGCAGTGCTTTGCAGTAATGAGTGGTGAGGCGCTGGAGGGGTTGGTTTTTTGTGATAACCTGCGCGCGTTAAAACGCAAGACCCGCCACAAACAGACTGTTGCACAGTTGATGCTCCCGAAGGAGAAGTTGGTATGGGTTGACCCCGACGACGGGCTCGATAAGGCGCTTAATGCCATGAGAGAAAATGAGATGTCTCAGGCTCCTGTCATGCAGGATGGAAATATGATTGGCGTGGTGAATTATAAAAAATTGCAGTGGCTTATTGATGCGCACTCCAATAGGAAGCAGTAGTATGGTCCGGAAAGGATTTGCGGCATACTCCGTAAATCAGGCCGGAAAGCGTCATATGGTAAAGTCAGCAGGCTTATGGCTATCATGGGGATGTCGTCAATATATAACCGGCATAAGCGACGCAGTCTCACCGATAGCCGAAAATCCCGTGGAGAAGGGTTTAACAACCTTGTGCGAGGGCAGACCTTCAGCAAACCGCATCAAACCGTATGCAGTGATATTACCTATCTGAAAAGTGATGAGGGCTGGCTGTATCTGTGTACCATCAAGGATATCCTCGGCGGAGAGATATTGGGTGAGGCCACCAGTAAGCACCTGAAGTCTGAGTTGGTTGTACGCGCTTTTCTCAATGCCCAAGCACGGCATGCCCTTAAGAGAGGATCCGTTTTTCATTCGGATAGAGGGAGTCAATATACCTCAGCGGAGTTTATGGAAATACTGAGGTTATACGGTATCAGGCAAAGCTTTTCTCGGGTTGGAATGCCAGGAGACAATGCTTGGTCAGAGAGTTTTTTCGCCACATTGAAAAAGGAATGCATCCATGGGAATCATTTTGCTACAAGGGAGGAACTCAGGGAGACAGTATTCTCTTGGATAGAGAGCTTCTACAATAATCGGCGGGTACAAGCCAGGTTGGGATACAGGTCTCCCAGAGAGTATACGGCGTTGCTGATGGAAGCAGCAAAGATGGAGCAGTCCAGTTCCCAACCATCTAATAATCTGGTACATGCACTTGCTTAACTTTTTGTCCGAAAAAGTGTTGACATCCCTGGAGCTGTTGACAAAGCACTACTTAAATCAAGCTGAAACAGGTATAAT
>WRHS01000020.1 GCA_009783135.1 Dehalococcoidia bacterium | reverse complement strand
GACGGTGCTACGCTGGATATCGGTCTTCAGTCACTTTCGGATGCTATGGAGCGCGGTCATAAGTTCCTTTACATCTGCTTTGATAATGAGGCCTATATGAACACCGGCGTGCAGCGCTCATCGGCCACTCCTTTCGGCGCCACAACCACCACTTCCCCTGCCGGAAAAAAGAGTTTCGGTCAGTTCTCATGGAAAAAGGATATGCCGGCTATTGCCGTGGCGCATAACATCCCGTATGTGGCGACCGCCTGCCCCAGCTATCCCTTTGATATGATGCAGAAAATCAAAAAGGCGCAGACTTTTGACGGGCCGTCCTACATTCAGGTATTTTCCGTCTGTCCTACCGGCTGGCGCACCGCCGGTGATATCAGCATCCGTCTGGGTCGTTTGGCGGTTGAGACGGGTGTTTTCCCGCTTTATGAGGTTGAGAATGGCAAGTACAAGATGAGTCTGGACTTCCCCAAACTCAAGCCGCTCACTGATTATACCAAACCGCAGGGTCGTTTCCGCCATCTTTCGCCTGAGACGCTGGCTCATATTCAGGAGAAAGTGCTGCAGAAATATAATGAAATCAGGGCTAAGGCCGCTTGTGAGGTGAGATCATGAGTAGCGTAGTATTCAGTAGCTGGGAAGGACAGGTCGTTGACAACCGCTCGGGGCAGCATGCCGCATCCGCAGCATCAGATATCAAGGTACCCCTCAAGTATGGCGATAGCGACGTGGCGGCCTTTATCTCTTGGGACGGCTTGGTGCTTGCCGACAAAAAGGTCAGTGTCGTTGCCTTGGTGAAGGCCTATATTGCAGAGGCGGCTAAACTTGCCTGCGGTGAGTGCAGTATGGGCTATCGTGGTCTGGCTGTGCTTGCCGATATACTCGGACGCATATGCGGCGGCAAAGGGCAGCCGGGCGACGTCGACCTGCTGCTTGATCTGGCTCAAAACATCCAGAAGAACGTCAAATGCGACTTCTGCGCCAATGCGGTCATTCCGCTGAAGGATGCCTTACGCAATTACCGCGAGGCTTTTGAGAAAGCCACATCTGGCAATGAGGTCATACCGAACATAGATTACATAAAGAAAGTGACGGCTCCGTGTCAGGAAGCCTGCCCCATTCATCAGGACGTGCCGGGGTATTTGGAACTTGTGCGCAACCGGCGCAATACCGAGGCATTGAAGCTGATTCGTCGTACCAATTGTTTGCCCTGTGTCACGGGTCGTACCTGTGTGGCTTTCTGCGAAAAGAATTGTGTGCGCGGTGATATTGATGCACCGTTGTCGATACGTGCTCTCAAGCGCGTTCCGGCTGATATGGGCATAATCCAGCCGCAGCCATTTGATAAGGGTGCCAGAGAGGACAAGGTTGCCATCGTCGGTGCCGGACCGGCCGGTTTGTCTGCGGCGAACTATCTGGCGCGCTTGGGGTATCAGGTGCAGATTTTTGATGAGCAGCCAACTTCCGGCGGCATGACCTTTGCCGGCATTCCGTCATATCGTTTGCCGCGCAATGTGCTGGCGCTCGAAATTGAGCATATCACTTCGCTTGATATTCTAATGCATCCGGACCTGCGTATCCGCCATGTGGAGGACCTGCAGAAACGCTTTAAAGCCGTACTGGTGGCTACAGGTGCGCATCAAAGCCGCGACAATGGCATTGATAACTGGAATGCGGATTACGACACGCTGATGGAAGGAGTCAGCTTCCTGCGCGATATAAGCTGTGGCAAGGCTATTGCACCCAAAAACCAGGTGCTGGTTGTAGGCGGCGGCAATACCGCCATCGATTGCGCCCGCACCGCCAAGCGTTTGGGGTGCAAGGATGTTACCATCGTCTATCGCCGCGGTCGTCACGAAATGCCCGCGCGCGATGAGGAGGTAAAGGCAGCTGAGGAGGAGGGCATAAAGTTCCAATTCTTGGCTGTTCCCACCAAAATTCACTCGCAGAACAGCAGGGTAGTCGGTGCTGAGTGTATCCGCATGGAACTTGGAGAGCCGGATGCATCAGGGCGCCGCAAGCCTGTTCCAATGAAAAACTCCGAGTTTACAATGTCTGCGGATATGGTGCTGACCGCCATAGGCGAGGTGCCGGACACCTCATTCCTTGATGGAGCGCTTGAGCTTACAAGCTGGAACTCGGTTAAGGCCGACAAAAATGGTGTGACCGTCGTTCCATGGCTTTTTGCTGCCGGAGATTGTGTGAGCGGCCCAGCCAGTGTTGTTGAGGCTATGGCCGCCGGAAAACGTGCGGCAGAGAGCATTCACGCTTACATAAGCAATAACAAGAAACTTTCCTCAGAGTTGGCGTTGGACGGCGTGCTGCATGACTTAAGTCTCAGCCGCCGGCGACGCGGGCCCAAGCTTCCTTCCACGAAGCGTTTGCATCCGCGTGAGTTGCCGCCGGATGAGCGAGTGCAGGGCTTTGATGAGGCTGAGGAGTGTTTCAATGTACAAGTGGCCGCCCGCGAGGCCGGGCGTTGCTTACGCTGCTATCGCGTAATGCTTATCGTAAAGGGGCAGGGCTAATATGGTAAAACTTACGATTGATTACAAAGAGATTCAGGTTGAAGATGGGGCTACCATTCTGGATGCTGCCGTCAAAGCCGGCATAAGCATCCCCACGCTGTGTCATAACGAGGAACTTTCTCCGGCGGGTGCCTGCCGCGTATGTGCCGTTGAGGTGGCTACGGATAAGGGACCAATTACAGTCGCCTCGTGCAATTATCCGGTTGCTGACGGCATGGTGGTCAGCACCAGGTCTGAAATGGCACTCAAGGCGCGCAAACTGGCCTTGGAAATGCTTTTGGCGCAATCGCCGCACTCTGAGAAAATAACCAAGCTGGCGCTTGATGCCGGACTGGATGCACCGCGCTTCTCGCTTAAGGGCGATGAGTGCGTTCTGTGTCGCCTTTGTGTACGCACCTGTCAGGAAGTGGTGGGCCTAAATGCCATCACGTTCATTGCGCAGGGATTGAATCGCGATAACAAAGAGGCTTGCGTTGAGTGGGATGCCGACAAGTGTATTGCCTGCGGCTCGTGTGCCTTTATCTGTCCTACAAAGGCTGTGACGCTCTGCGATAATGTCGATACGCGCGTCATTCAGACACCCAACACTAAGATGGAGTTTAAGATGAAGGCCTGCACCAAGTGCGGGGCCTATTATGCTCCTGAAAAGCAGCTTGAGTATATGGCAAAAACTGCCAAGTTACCTATTGAGAAGTTTGATTTGTGCATGGATTGCCGCGATTAGTTCAGAGCGTTTAACCGAAATTAGCTGGCCTTGGGAGTTATTCCTGGGGCCAGTTTTTTTGAGTTTAACAACCAGCTGAGGTTATCTTAACATAAAATTCCCTGTTGCGTGGCGGATCAAACTCGCAGAAATAAATGCCCTGCCAAGTTCCAAGAACCAGCCTTTTGTTCTCAACAATGGCGGTAACGCTTGAGCCGATGGCGCTTGCTTTCAGGTGTGCTGCGCTGTTGCCCTCGACATGACGAAACTCAGAACTGTCAGGGAATGCCTTATCCAAGCCAATGATAAGGTCTCGCGCCACGTCTTGGTCGGCATTTTCGTTAATCGTAATGCCTGCAGTCGTATGCGGACAGTAAACCACGGCTATGCCATCGGTTACGCCGCTTTTGCCGATTGCATCACTCACCTGCGTTGTTATGTTATAAAAGTTCTCTTTTGGAGTTATTAGGCTGTATCTGTGGAACATGCGTTTTTTTCTCCTTCATGATTTTTGCGCGCATTTATGCTTTGTATTGTTTTTACGATTGGCACTGTCCATTCTATGCGCTTAGCCGCTATATTACAATCACGCAAATTGACTACAATAACGAAGTCGCATATAATGACTACTAAAACGTAGTCATTGTTGGTGACGTTAAAAAGAAGTCAGGAGTTGACGGATGAAGATAGCAACAAGAATTAGAGATGCATATACTTTAGGGCAGATAATTCAACAAGGCCGTTTACAACGTGGAGTCAGTCAAAGGGCTCTAGCAAAAGAACTTAATATCAGTCAGAAATGGGTCTGGGAAATGGAACAAGGGAAGCCCGGGCTTATGATGGATAGATTATTCTTGATTTTGGACAAAACCGGTGTTAGCTTATCGGCAGAGTTTGAGGTGGAGGAGATGCTGCAAAATGAGTAGACTTAATGTTGAACTATATAGAGCACAGCTGGGAACGCTGACGCAAAAAGGTTCTGGTATTGAATTTTGCGTAAATAACGGCGTATTTGCGCACTATCCACTGTTATCTACAGTGATGAGCCTTGCGGTACCATTGAGACCGATATATACCATTCATCAGAAGAAACGCTCTGAAAACTTTTTTATGGGATTGCTTCCTGAGGGCAAAAATTACGAGTGGTTATTGCAATCATTACCTCAAGATAGGCGAACTGCATATGACATGTTGCGTAGATATGGCAAGGATATTGCCGGAGCACTAACTATCTATGATCCGGAAGATATGTCTTCTTTGAAGCAAGCCAGTTGTGAGATTGTTGATGGAAACACAATAAGATATCTCTTGGAGCATATGCCACAGGCGGCTCTTGCAAATTCAATAGATACTGGAAAAACTTCTTTGGGAGGGGTGCAGGGTAAAATCGTTTTGACTAAGAATGGCACATCTTGGTGCAGAGTTCATAATGGGTATGCATCGACGCATATCTTGAAACCGGTTGTACAAAACTACCCGAGCATGATATATGACGAAGCTTTTTGTATGTCTTTGGCTTACGTTTCAGGGCTGACTAATCATCCTGTTTGGATCGAAAACTTTGATGGTTTGGATGCATTGGTCGTAGAGAGATATGACAGAAATAACAATATAGCCGGCGGTAGGGTGCATCAGGAAGATTTTAATCAGGTGCTTGGTGCTTGCGGGACTGAAAAATATCAAGAATATGGTGGTAAGGTTAGTGCAAAGCGAATCGCGCGAGTGCTTAGCCGATTTGGTGGTAATGAAGAGGTCAAAAAATTTGCTTCGCAATTGGTTTTTGCCATTGCTGTCGGCAACCTTGATATGCATGCAAAAAACATAAGCATATTGCATTTCCCCGATGAAACTATCATGTTGGCACCGGCATACGATCACGTTCCTCTTTGCCAACATGGTATAGATGGGAAGATGGCTCTTGCAATTGGCGGAAAATATATCCATGCAAATTTGTCTCTGCAGGATATTGTCTTAGAATTGCTCTCATGGCAATGCAGTGCTTTCTCAGACGAGGTGGAAACAACAGGTTTTATCAAGAGATGTTTGGATATTTACAATAGCGCTCTGAGTGAAGTTGTACCAAGTAAAAAGGCTTATCCGAATTTGAAGCTCAATATATCTTCATTCATATCAAATTTGATATGCGGAAAAAGAATTGGCAAGGTCGAAGGTTAAAAGTGTGCAATGATGAAAAATACGGCGTATCGATTTGGTTTGGAGTACCTGCGCATAGACCTGAATAATATACATTTCTTGGAGGGATAACAATGGATTCGTTTTCTGATATTTTCCCCGTTATTGCAGTGATTCTGCTGTTTGTTGTTTTGATCGTGCAGCTTATCATGCTGTCCCGGCGCAATAAGGGTGCTGTTGACGAAAGGCGACTGCGGAATGAGACGGATAACATCAAGGATGCCCTGCGCAGAGAAACGGACAACATAAAGGACGTATTAAACGAGGGTTTGGCGCGGGTTCAACGCGGTCTTGGGGAAATGCAGGGACTGGCAAAGAATGTAGGGGACCTGAAAAGTGCCTTAACCAATGTTAAAAGCCGCGGTACCTATGGCGAAATACAGCTTGAGCGTTTGCTGGATGAGGTTTTTCCATCTGATTTATACGAGAAAAACTTTGCCATCCGCGGCACAGCGGAGCGCGTTGAGTTTGCACTGCGTTTACCCGGCAAAAACGATGAGGCGGTATATCTGCCTATTGATTCCAAATTTCCCATTGAGGACTATGAGCGGCTGCAAAATGCTTATGATGCCGGCAGCAAAGATGCCATCACGGATGCCCAGAAGGGCATAGAGGTCTTCATCAAGAAGTCGGCTAAGGATATACAGGAAAAGTACATCGAGCCGCCCAAGACGACTGACTTTGGATTGCTCTTTTTGCCCACAGAAGGGCTGTATGCCGAGGTACTGCGTATCCCGGGCTTGGTGGAAAACGTACAGACGAAATATCACGTTACACTTGCCGGTCCAACAAACCTTCTGGCGCTTTTGAATGCCTTGCAAATGGGCTTTAAGACTCTTGCCATTGAGAAAAAATCCGGTGAGGTTTGGCAAATACTAAGTGCTGTGAAAACGGAGTTTGAAACCTACAAGGGCAAGCTTGAGGAGGCGCAGAAGAAAATCGTTCAGGCAAGCGATGACATCAGCCGCCTGGTTGGGACACGCACAAACCAAATCATGCGCAAGCTGAAAAAAGTGGAGTCTTTTCAGGACCCGGAGCATGCAGCCGCGATACTTGAAATAGACGAGTCGGATATTGCGGATTAGCATGGCGTGATACAGGTCATTTCCTGTAGCGCTACCCATGCAATATGCCGCAACAGGCACACCGTGCATCTGACGGCATTATGTATCCCTGTCTCAAAGATGTAAAATATGTCGGGGGCGATTATTTGAACTCACAGGACGAAACGCGCAATCAACTCAGAATACGTGAAATCCGGCGCATAGAACGCATTTTCATTTACCACCGCTGGCTTTATGCCGTGGCGGTGGGGCTTATTGCTTGCCTGTACCGTCCGATACCGCTCATTCCGGTTGTAGCTCTAATTCTGGGTCTTTGTTGCGCTAACGTGGCCACATGGTATCTGTCGCGGCGCTTGGGCACTGTATCGCGCCAGACGATGCTTAGCTTGGGGACGCTCATTCTTGATGCCTTGTCGTCATGGGTGCTGATGATACTTTTCATACGTGAGCCTGCGGCTGTCATCTATGCCATCTTCACGCTGATTATCATTGAGGGCGCGGTGCGCTTCAGTCTCGTGGGAAGCCTTACTAGCGGCGCCTTTTTCATCACAGGTTTGGCCTCCTCTTGGTTCGTGCGCGTGCACTGGCTTGATATGGCTTTCGACTATCAAGCCTTTGTTTTTTGGGTCGGACTGATTACGCTCATATCAATCATGGTTGGTATGGCTATCCGAGAGGGTCGCAAACAGCGCGCATATGCTGAAACCTTGGCTATGGAGCGCACGCGTCTTCTTGAGCGCCGGCGTATTTCCAACGAGTTGCATGACACTGTACTTAAAAGTTTGCAGGGATTGGCACTGGAGGCTCATACATTGAGCAAGACGGCAGGGCGCGGTCTGCAGCAGCCGATTGAGCAAAAAGCGCACTATATTGAGGAAGTGTGCAATAGCATGAGTTTGGAGATACGCGGTGTGGTGCTGGATATGCGCGATGAGGAGGTTTATAGTGCCCCCAGTATCGATGCTGCATTGAGGTTGATCGTTGAGCGCTGGGGTGCCGCAACAGGCGTGTCGGTTGAAATGGCTCATGAGCCCAACTTGCCGCAGTTGCCGCATAAGCTTTCGCATGACCTGAAGCGCCTTGTTGGTGAGGCATTATCCAACATACAACGGCATGCCGGCGCAACGCATGTGCATTTGGAGTTATCTTACACCTCTGGGCATTTGTTGCTGAAAGTTGAGGATAACGGACACGGTTTTAGCTATAATGGTGATGACCTGTATACCTTTGTCAAGGCCGGCAAGCTTGGTTTGGTGTCCATGAAAGAGCGCACGGAAAATGCCGGCGGGGTTTTCAGCCTCGTAAGTAATTCCTCGGGCACGTGTGTCGGTGCAAGCATACCCTTTGAGCAGGCTTCGCAGACAGAGGATAAAACATCGTGAGTAACATACGAGTTTTCTTGGTGGATGATAATTTTGTGGCACGCCGTGGTCTGCGCACTGTGCTTGAGAGCGAGGATGGCATGGAGGTATGTGGTGAGGCATCGTCCGGGACAGAGGCGCTCAAGCGCCTTGCGGACTGTCCTTCCGATGTTGTGCTGATGGATATTCGCATGCCCGACATAGACGGCGTGGAAACCACGGCTGAGTTGATGCGCCATGACTCCAAGGTCCGCGTGCTGGTGGCTACAGTTATTGACAATCCTACGGTGCATATGAGTGCTCTGCTGGCTGGTGCGCGCGGATACATGGTATACGGGCATTTCACACCGGAGGAACTGGTGGATGGAATACGGGCGGTTGCATCGGGTGAAAGAATAAATGTACCACCGCTTCCAGGTGCGTTTGATGCTGACTCATGCGCCCTTCCCTCTGATGCGCTTACCTCGCGTGAGGACGAAATTTTGCGTCTTATTGCTGCTGGGCGTGACAACCGTGAGATTGCCACTGTGCTGAAAATCGAGGAAAAAACTGTCAAAAATCACATCAACAGCATCTATTCCAAAATCGGTGTGGCAAACCGTCAGGAGGCCA
Source organism: Dehalococcoidia bacterium (assembly GCA_009783135.1). Taxonomy (GTDB): domain Bacteria; phylum Chloroflexota; class Dehalococcoidia; order Dehalococcoidales; family UBA1222; genus WRNG01. The sequence goes on along the minus strand of WRHS01000020.1, from coordinate 10,296 downwards.
TTTATTTCATGCTGCGCCGCTTGTTGCGTGAGAGGCGGCAGGAGCATTTGCCATAAAATAAGCGCCTTGATATTATGTGTGCTGATTGCACCGGTTCTTAAGGAGAAACAGTATTGGAAAGCATTTATGCCATTATTTTGATTAATGTGATGATTTTCTTTGGCAGCTATGTCGGTAGTGGACCTGTTGCCGATATTATTGATGTGTTTGCATTGTCACCGGCACATGTTTGGAACCAGCCGTGGACGCTCGTCACCAGCATGTTTACGCATTTTAATTTCACACACATTTTGTTCAACATGTGGGCCTTGTATTTCTTTGGCAGTGCCGTTCTGCAGATACTTGGTGCGCGGCGTTTCTGGCTGGTATATATGGTGGGAGGCATATGCGGCAGCTTGGCATTCATTTTGCTTGGAAACCAGCATTCCTATGTCGTCGGGGCGTCTGGTGCCATTTTTGCACTGGGTGGGGCGCTTGCCTTGCTGCGTCCGCATGTGAAAGTTATTTTCTTTCCCATTCCGGTTCCGATGCCGCTGTGGGTCGGAATATTGCTCAACTTTACCATTATAACCATTCTGACGATTGTACTGCATATGGGAATTGCCTGGCAGGCGCATTTGGGCGGGTTGTTATTTGGGGCGGCGGCGGGATGGTTTTATAAGCGACGCAACTTAAATGCCTACCGCTGGAATTAGCAAATGCTGCCAGCTATGCTTGTAACAAGGTCGCCTGCCGTTATGCTTGCCAATAAATTCCTCTTTTGCTAGACTACTACTTCGTGGGTCGCTAGCTCATTTGGTAGAGCACCTGACTTTTAATCAGGTGGTGCTGGGTTCGAGCCCCAGGCGACTCACCACGGCTTTCCAAAATAGAATCCTTATAATCAATGTTATTGTCAGGGTTTTCTATGTCTTTAATCGTATTGTTTGCTTCGTCAAGACTGATGCAGTACTCACCATCTTTGTAGTTGAGGACGACTAGCATCTTATCGGCATAGACATAAATACCTTGAAGAGCTCCAGCTGCAGTTCGGCAAGACGCTTTTCGGCGGTGGCTTTGGTGCCCTTGGATGTTTCCCAATGCTGCCTATATTTCCCTGTCGCTGGATCACGTCCTAGAGGGACGATGATGGTGTAGCTGTCTTTACTACGTTTTTTGATATGACCGCGCACTGATTCCTCTTTAGATATTTACAGATATCTTTATCTTTATATCGCTATTGAAAGCCTTATGAAGTTTGATGTAATAGTCGCCATTGCCTTCATACAGGAAGTGAAAATTCGAATCATAACTTATGCCTGTTTCCACAGTGCCAGCACCTTCAATATTGAGCATCCCGTACCAGAACTCTCCAGCGATTTTGGGCAATTCCGCACCATCAGGTCCAAAAACAGTTACTGTATTCTCGCCTAAGCGATTAGGGGATGAACTTTTATTAGTTACTTGAACTGGCACCACGATTACAGTGCTTCCATAATAGTGCGACAGCGCATAATCCACAGTGGTCGTTGATATTTCATTATCTAAAACAAGCTCAAGATTACTAAATGTCACTGTGTCGCCGAGTGTATACTCTTTGTTATCTCCGCTCCCTCCGCAACCAAATAGCGTTAGAGCGAGCAATAGTGCAGAAACTGTTGGAATGGCTGACTTTAGAAATCCACTTTTCATTTTGGTATTCTCTCTATTTTTTGATGTAGTAGCAGCTAGATTTTTGAAACCACTTACTCAACAAAATAAGTATGTTTGGTTTTCCATTTCTTAAGTGCTATGTTCAACCAGAACGAGTAAATTCCTAGGGTGATGATGCAAAATAGCAACCATTTAATCCAATTACCGAACAACTGAACCGCGGTGCCATCGAAATGCAAACGCCTACCGTTAATGACTGTATGCTTAGTTTCCCAGTTATATACCATGCAAAACGCCCAAGGGTAACAAATACCGAATGTGCATACCGTGACTATGATGCCTAAAATCCTCCACCCGATTAACTGAAGTAAACCTCCGTCAAAATATGACTCCAACTTGCTCATGTGGTTCTCCTTTTTAAAATTTGATGCTGTAAATCTAGCCGCTACTATACGCTTTCATATGGGGCATGGCATGGATTACTCATACGGTAATATTCCATCGTCTTCAATAGTTCTCTTTTTATCCTTGAGCTTCTTTGTAGCTTTATCGAAATCACTTTCCAGTCGTTTCATTTCATTATCGCGGAATATTTTGAACTCTTTTTCAGCTTTTTCAATCGCCTGTTTGTGTGAGATTTTCCCTTTGTCAGCCAATATTTCACGTCTATTTGCCTTCAAATTCTTTTCTAATGCACATATCCAATCGCCCATTGTCATGGCGCGTTCTTCTATCGCTTGTAGTTCGGCATAATCAAGGAATTGAGATACGAGCAGGTTCAGTACTGTTAATTCCTTTTCATTCAGGTAATTTTTTGCTATTCCAACATCATCTTTTGTTATATAGTTGCTCTTAAAATTTGTCATCCCAAGTTGTGGTTTTTTGCTATCTACTCGTTCATGAATAATCTCAGCGGCTGTATGACCATGCACTGCGAAGTGTAACTTATTTTGAACAGAAGCAAAAAACTCTTTTGCTGTGTTTGATTTTACGTCATAATCAATCGCTGTAGCGTATATGTCTGTCACCTGTTGATAAAGGTTCCGTTCACTACTGCGAATATCACGTATGCGTTGTAATAACTCGCGGAAATAACGCCCGCCATTACCTTTAAGACGTTCGTCATCTAGCGCAAAGCCTTTGCGGATGTACTCATTTAAGCGTTTTGTAGCCCATTGTCTGAACTGTGTCCCTCGCAGGGATTTTACGCGATACCCAACGGAGATAATGACATCAAGGTTATAAAACGTTGTAGGTTTGTCAGAATTTGCAATGTGCAAAATTTGCACATTGCTTTTTTCATTAAGTTCGCCTTCATCAAAAACATTCCTAATATGTTTTGTAATAACTGTCCTATCGCGTTGAAATAATTCAGATATCTGCGCTTGGGTTAGCCACACTGTATCATCGCCCATGCGCACATCAATTTTAGTGCGACCATCATCGGTCTGATAAATAATAATTTCTGAATTTTCAGATTTCTTCTTTTCCATGTACAATTCTTACCCTAATAAAAATAAACTTGCCTTTGTTCGTAGTAGGCAAGTGCTTTCCCCAATAATTCTTCGGTTATACCGCAGAAAATAGCAATATTGCGGGTAGAATAGTACCCTTTAGCAATTGCCATGCGTATCCGCCACGCGGGCACCAATTGCCTTATGGCATATCTAGTAGCCCTCATTTCGTTTTTGAGCTTGAGCCATTTCAAAAAGGCAGGGTCAATGTAAGCGTTTACCGGTAATACGGTGTCTGTCCTGACATGTCCAATTTCTTCAGCAAGGGTGCAAAGATATTCTATTGAATCAGTAACGAGCCTCTTATTTATCGCGACAGCACGAGTGTAGGGCGAAACAACGCTGAACCCTTTATGTTGTGATTCGAAATAATCTTCTTGTAGACCAATATGCTGGCTATGTGCATAATGCTGTAAACTCTCAAGCCCTGTCATCTCTATTCTTTTTCATCCTCTCAGCAATCGTTACTAATGCGTCAATATCAGCTTGCTCTAATCCTTCTCCAGCGCCTCCGCTAAATGCTACTTGGACACCATTAAGCACCGGAGGAATCACTAATCCGGCGTCTTCAGGTTTTTGCCACCCTGTTAAACGGGATATAGGGACACCGAGTTTCTTCGCGTATTCAGCGACAGTCGACACTTTCGGCGATCGCTGGTTTATTTCATAGCGGCTTATAACCTGCTTTGATGTACCCACGATAGCGCCGAGCTCCGTCTGCGATAGACCTCGCTCCTCACGGATAATCTTTAAATTGTTTCCAAATGATTTAGTCATAATCATGTATTATAGCCGTATTAGTCGCCGAAAACAATACCTTTTACAAAATTATTTTACAAAAAGTCGCCAAAACTGTTGACAGCAGCAAAAACAGTGCTATAATGGGCGATGTCAGCCAAATTGTTGACAAGGAGGTAAATGTGCCGAGGGTTAAAGCACTAAAGGGTCTTATATATTCGAGGTTCGACAGTGAGATACAGTTCGTCGTTATTGAGTTTGCGCAAATCCGTTCTTTCCATGTCTCATCATAGCACATCTGTTGATATATTGCTACTGTTTGCTTCCGAATTAATATTAACTTTCATAGCCACTATAACGTATCTGGGGATTACGATTTGGCTCGCGAAGCCCGAGTTTTCGCGCCGCGCCAAATCGCTATATCTGAGTATTTCAAAAACAACTGTCGAGCCGTTTACCACGGACGATGAGAGCAAGACGGGATATTTCCTTTTGAAGGTTGTTGCATATAACCACTCATCCAGCCCAAAAACCATTTTCAAATGGAATTGCCGTGCAACCCGCGGCTCCAAGGTGCATAAAATACTGCCAATTTACGATGACTCGGAAAAAGTGGCCATTTTCTCATCCGGCAGCCGTGCGCCTCACAGAGAGGTTCCGCTTGATGAGGTGCTGTCCGACCCGCTTGACGTGGATCCATTACACACGAGGACATTTTTTGCGTTGATGTGGGAAATACTGTGCAGTGTAAGTGGATCCATTACACACGAGGACATTTTACGTTGGTGTAACGCTTGCGCCAATAACTATGGATAAACCACCCAAGGTATCCAGACAATCAAAGCTGGTCAGGCATCAGGCGTCCAGCCGTCGTTCCCGTCTTGTGTTTTGGATTGATGTTTTGGGAGAGGACGATAAGCCGCTGGCTCAAGCGCCCTTCTATTTCCAGCATGAGTCCTCAGACTAAACCTCAGCCTTTAACACGCTGAGAAATGCCTCTTTGGGCACCTCCACCTTGCCGATGCGCTTCATCTTTTCCTTGCCCTCTTTTTGTTTTTCCAGTAGCTTGCGCTTGCGTGTAATATCGCCGCCGTAACACTTGGCCAGCACGTCCTTGCGGTTTGCGCCGATGTCTGTGCGGGCAACGATACGCCCGCCCACTGCCGCCTGTATGGGCACGACAAAAAGCTGCTTGGGAATTTCCTCTTTCAGCTTTTGCACTAACACACGCCCTACACTTTGTGCCTGTTCCGGTGTTACTATGCGCGAAAACGCATCCACGAGGACTTCATTTACCAGTATATCCAGCTTAACCAACTCGGTTGTGCGGTAACCCATGAATTCGTAGTCCAAGGAGGCATAACCCTTGGAGCGGCTTTTAAGGTTATCGTAGAAGGTGGTGAGCATGTTGCGTAGCGGCATTTCGTAATCAAGGCGTACCCGCTGGTTTTCTTCGCTGCCGACTGTCATGCCCAGAAATTCCGTGTGTTTATGAATGCCGCCTGACTCGCGCTCGAGGTCCATGATGGGGCCGATGAAGCGTGCCGGTGTGATGATGGACAGTTTTACCCAAGGCTCTTCCATACGTGCTATTTGGGAAGGTGACGGCATTTCGCCAGGGTTGACTACGGTTATTTGCTCGTCGCTGGTTGTGGTTATTTGATACTTTACACCGGGTGCTGTCACCACAAGATTCAGCCCGAACTCGCGCTCAAGCCTTTCATATACAATATCGAGGTGCAGCAGACCCAAAAAACCGCAGCGGAAGCCGTGCCCCAGCAGTGGACTGTTTTCCATTTCGTAGAAAAGCGAAGCATCATTAAGCTTCAGTTTCTCCATGGCTTCACGCAACGTGGGGTAGTCATTCGCAAGCGTGGGGTAGATGCCGGCAAATACCATCGGTTTTGCCGGACGATAACCTGCAAGGGGTGCGGATGCCGGATTTGAGGCGGACGTGAGCGTATCACCTACAGGGGCTTCGCCAACCTGTTTTAGCCCGGTGGCGATGTAACCCACCTCTCCGCTTTCCAAGACGTCAACGGGGCACTCACGCGGGCTGAAATAACCCACCTCCACAACCTCCAACTCAGTGCCGGTAGCCATGAGTTTGAGCCGGTCTCCGCGCCTGATGCTTCCATCAATTACACGCAGGTAAGCAATCACTCCTTTATAGCGGTCGTAGTATGAGTCAAATATTATGGCGCGCATAGGGGCATCGTGAGAGCCTGTAGGCGCTGGTATGCGTTGGATAATCGCCTCCAACAACTCCGGGACGCCCTGCCCTGTCTTGCCTGATATTGTAAGCGTTTCCTCGGCGCTGTATCCCAGAACGGTGTTCACCTCTGACATAACCCGCTCAGGCTCAGCACCAGGAAGGTCCATCTTATTGAGTGCTGGGATAATTTCCAGATCGTGTTCCATGGCAGCGTAGACATTAGCCAGCGTTTGAGCCTGAATGCCCTGAGTTACATCAATTAGCAGCACCGCACCATCGCATGCTGCCAATGTACGCGACACCTCATAAGAAAAGTCGACATGTCCCGGCGTGTCAATCAGGTTAAGCAGATAACTCTGCCCGTCGGACGCGGTATATTTTAGTCGTATGGCTTTGGCTTTTATGGTTATGCCGCGCTCGCGCTCCAGTTCCATACTGTCCATCACCTGCTCAACGATTTCTTCGCGCCGCATGGCACCGGTGCTTTCAATCAAGCGGTCGGCAAGGGTTGACTTGCCATGGTCGATATGGGCGATGATACAAAAATTGCGTATTAAACTTTGGTCTAAACTCATCTTAGTTCCATATGCAAATAATATTACAGCAATACCTGCGTCGCCCGTCCTGTCGCGACTCCAGAGTTATCATGGCAGAAAGCGCCAGAAAACCTCGTTGCTTAAAAGCCTTCCACGCTGTGTGAGCCGCAAAGCATTGCCATGCCGCTCAAGCAGTCCGTAAGACGAACACTCCTCAATAGGACTTGCGAAACGCTCGTATAAGTCTATACCAAATTGCGCTTGTATGTCATCTACAGATACTCCTTGATTGAGACGCAATCCCAGTATGATGCTCTCGGCAAGTGCTGTGGCGTGGTCTATGTTTTCAATTGTTTGAGGCGGCAACTGGGTTTGTGACAGGTGCGAAAGATACTTATCCAAGCTCGCCGTATTAGCTATACGTTGTGAGCCAAGAAATGAGTGTGCCGCAACTCCAAGCCCGATGTATTGTGTGCGTCTCCAGTAAGAATTGTTGTGGCGGCTTTCATATCCCGGCAGTGCCCAGTTTGAAATTTCGTACTGACTGAGACCGGCACTTGGCAGCATCTCTGATGCCAACTCATATTCCGTTGCGGCAGAGTCGTTATCCACTGCGCTGAGTTCACCGCTCTTGATGCGCTTTTGCAGGGTGGTTCCGTCCTCTATTGTAAGACCGTACAGCGAAAGATGTTGCATGCCTAGTTCTTGCATGTCGCTGAGCATTTTTTCCCACAGCTTAACAGGGCGCTCCGGCAAGCCATATATGAAATCCAGACTGATATTGTCAAAACCAGCCTGTTTGGTCTGAGTTATTGCTGCCCTTGCTTCATTCGCTGTGTGCACTCGTCCGAGCAGTTTCAGTTCACCTGCGTCCAAGCTTTGCACGCCTAAGCTTAAGCGGTTGACACCCAGCCTGCGCAACTCAGTAAGATATGCAAGGTCTATCGTGCCGGGGTTGGCTTCCATGGTAATTTCGGCATCGTCGGTAATTTGGTAATGATTGCGCAAAACATGCAGGAGTTGCCCAATGCAACCGGCTGGAAGCAGGCTTGGCGTACCGCCGCCGAAGTAGATTGTCGTTATCGCTGCATCGGTCACAGCCCGCAGTGCAATCTCATGGGCTACTGCGGCAACATAGTTCGGTATGTCGCTCTGCCGTCCGGAAAATGAAACAAACGAGCAGTAGTTACAACGACTACGGCAGAAAGGAACGTGAATATAAACAGCAAGCGGTGTTGACATTACATAATATTGCAGCAAAATGGCATTTGCAAGTCGATAAGTGGTAGGTGATTGAGCATGGGCATTTTGCGCTGTCTATGAAAAAAACGGGATAAAGTGAACGATTAGCATGCCAATTAGCCCGCAAACGGCAATTGGAGGAAGCGCCGGAACTGGTTTACCCTTGAGTATCTTACTTTGGATAAAATATGCAGCGCATAACCCAATCAGTCCAAAACAAGCAACAACCAGTGCTGCCCATAAGCCGCCGTAGTCTTTTGCCAAAAATACGGAAGCAGTTAATAGTAGCGGGAATGCTATATCGCCGCCGCCCAGTATAGAAAAATCACGCTCGCTTGGTTTTGTGGCGGCAACGTCGCCAAGGTCTACATGCCGCACTGTAGTTCGCAGGTCAGATGCTTTGCGTGGCATGACGAAAGCCGGCAAGGCTGCGTTCTGAGACATTTTATTAGCCATCCACATCATGAAGCCGAAACGCACTGCCAGCAGGTCATAAACAGCCAGTATGCCAAGCAGTATCAGTGCTATCCATGGGTTCAGAAAACGCCCGAAAACCGAGGCCAGGCTGGCTATTGATATAAGGAGTGCTATATTATGCAGCCACATGCGTGTGTAGAACAGCCATGCAGTTCCGACACCAACCCCAATGAGTAGGGCTATCTTCCATGATGGCACGTAAAACACGCATAATATAAATACTCCCCAAGCGAAAAGTATGGCGAAAACCGCTCTGAAGACGAACTTTAGCGCCGACAGCGGGATAAAATACAATACCAAACTCACCACGACTATCATGACCGCGAAATACAATATGATAATAGGCAGAGAGGATGTGGCAGGTACTTCTGGTATATCAATTACTGTGCCACCTGTATCGGTAGTTGTTCCGGGAGGTCTGGGAAGGATGTCAGCGGGTGATGATGGTTGCTCCGGCACATAAATATTGTTTTCCTCCAGGAAAGGTTCAATGCGCGGAGTGATGGAGAACATCACACACATGGCCAAGAAGAAAAAAATGATGCTCCAGTAAACCGGTTTGAGGCGCAACTTAGTCATATCTTTAGTATTGTAATCCAATAGAACTTATCTGTCCAAAAAATTTCTCTCGCCCCAATGATCTAATGCGTGTAAGGTTTGATAGCGCTCACTGTTTCGCAGCAACACCTCATGAGTGCCCTCAAGTGCAACGCTACCGTTTTCCATGAAGATGATGTTGTCCATGCGTTGCAGCCCCTGCAGGTGATGTGTGACCCAAATAATACTTTTATCTTTGAGCATTTCAAAGATTGTGGCTATGAGTTTTGCCTCTTGTCTTGGGTCCAACCCAATAGTCGGCTCGTCCAAGATTACGATAGGTGTTTTCTGCAGCAGTATGCGGGCAAGGGCAATACGCTGCCTTTCACCTCCGGAAAAACGGGCTCCGGCCTCCTCAACGGACGTACTTATTCCAAGCGGCAGGCCCTCTAGAAGTTCCTGTAATCCTGCCTGTGCTGCTGCTTTCTCTATTTCATCATCCGATGCAGCTGGATTTCCCAGCCGAATATTGTTTCCTATGGTGGTATCAAAGAGGTATGGGCGCTGGTTGAGCACACCTATGAGGGAGGCTGCGGCATCACCTAAGGAGGCACAGGGCACGTTGTTCAACATGGCACTTCCGCTTTGGGGGGACAGATCGCCTCTGATTATGCCGAGCAAAGTTGATTTGCCAGCACCGCTTGGGCCCAGCACGGCAACCTTTTGCTTTGGTGCGACTGTCAGATTTAGCCTTTGCAGAACATGACGGTCTTTTTCGTATTGAAAACACACGTCTTGCAGGAAAATAGTGATTGGCTTACCTGTTAAACCCTCCGGTGGCGTCGCCTGATTTGCCATATGGGGCTCTTCCAAGCTGTTAATGCGCTTCAGGGAGTCCTGGTATGAGGACATGTTGCTAAAGGCCTCAGGTATTGGGGCGAACGCATCCAGCAGGGGAAACACAGCCAGTACGAAAGCACCTATCCAACTGCTGCTGAGGGAGCCCTGTGACGCAAGATGGCTAATCCAAACCAGCATGGCAACCAATGCCACAGCAGCAAATACTTGCCATAAAAAGTCGCGATTTCTGGAAAAGCGATTGCTTTGGGCGTGTGATAAGCGCAGCTGATTGTCGCTTTTTTCATAACTGGCTACAAAATCCTCCTGTCTGCCGCTGTACAGCCAGTCTCTTACCCCCAGCACCGCATCTGTTAACATTTGATACAGTTCATTGCGCATATCTTTTTGGTGATAACTCCGCGCACCATTGATTGCGAGGGATACCAGCGGCACGAGAATCAGCATTATTCCCACCCACAAGAGCATGAAAAGCGCGAAAATGACGCTGAATACGCCCAATGCCAGCACGACGATCAGATAAAGCAAAACGGCAACAATGGATGGG
>WRHS01000019.1 GCA_009783135.1 Dehalococcoidia bacterium | reverse complement strand
CATCAACACCTGTCTTTTGGTCGCAGATATCGAATAATCTGTCATTGGGGATAAGCACCAAGGTGTCAACATTAGGCATCAGTTCGGCGATGCCTTCCTCAGCAATCTTCGTGCGGTGGGAGCCTTCAAAAGCGAATGGTTTGGTAACGACAGCGATGGTAAGTGCACCGCTTTCCTTGGCCATTTGAGCAACAACAGGTGCAGAACCGGTACCGGTGCCGCCACCCATGCCGGCTGTTACGAAGACCATATCGCATCCCTGAACTACCTGACGGATTTCATCACGGCTTTCTTCGGCTGCTTTGTGACCTACTTTGTTATCGCCGCCGGCACCGAGACCACGGGTATTTTTTTCGCCAAGCTGGATGCGGATGGGGGCTTCTGTAACGGCCAATGCTTGGGCATCGGTGTTCATTGCTACGAATTCAACGCCGCGGATTTGCTCGCGCACCATGCGGGTGATGGCGTTGCAACCGCCGCCGCCGCATCCAATTACCTTGATTTTAGCACCACTTTGGACATAAATCGTTCTTGCCATTTTATATACTCCTTAAATGTTTGATAGTATTTTATGTCTATGACGTCTACTTGCGACCGAAGAGACCGCCTAAATCAGCCATAAAGCTACGACCTGAATTGCTGTTTTCATTCTCTTTGGGGGACAGCTTGTGCTCATGCTTCCATAACAGCAGCCCTACTGCGGTGGAGTAAGCCGGATCAATTAAGCTGTCGGAGATGCCATACATCTTTGGAGGGGTTCCGATGCGAACTGGCAGGTGGGTAACATCAAGCCCGAGTTCGGTAATGCCCGGCAGGTTTGTTGTGCCGCCTGTAAGTACTATGCCGGAGCGAATGTACTTGTTGTAATCACTGGGAAGTTCCAGCAAAATCAACCGCAGCATTTCTTCAGTGCGTGTGCGGATAATTTCGTAAAGTTCGGCATACTGTATAGTGCGCCCGTCTTCCAACATGGCGCGGTCGGCCATTTTTTCTTCGCCTGGGACGACGCTGCCGTACTTCAGTTTGATCTCTTCTGCCAGCTCAATGGATACGCCCAGACCGACAGAAATATCATGAGTTATGGAATGACCTGATACAGGTAATACAGAGGTGTGGAAAATGTTGCCGTTATAATATGCAGTAACTCCGGTGGTACCTCCGCCGATATCGGCCATAATGACGCCGGTTTGTTTTTCATCCGGGGTCAGTACAGCTTCGGCACTGGCGAGCGGAGCGAAAATCAACTGCTCAATTTCAATACCAGCGGCGCGTACGCATTTGGTGAGGTTTTCAACTGACGCGGCGGTTGTGGTGACAATATGGGTATCAACATCCAGCCTGAATCCATGCATACCAACCGGATTTTTAATGCCTTCCTGCCCATCAACGGTGTAGGTTTGCGGTATTAGATGTAAAACCATTGAACCGGCGGCACTTGTTTGGTCTATGTTTTGGGCCACTTTCAGCACGCGATAGACGTCATCAGGTCTTACCGTCTGTTTGTTATCGGTAATAGCGATGACACCGCGGTTGTTTACGGAGTTGATGTGCCGCCCATTAACGCTAACCATGGCGGAATCAAGTTTGTAACCAACTGCCTGCTCTGCTGTGCGTACGGACTGTCGAATGGACTCCTTGGTGTCGTTCAGATTGACCACCAAGCCTTTTTGCATACCCTTGGAAGGTGCAACTCCGACACCCAGGACACGTATATCTTCGCCGTCGGTATCTGCCATTACGGTGCAGACTTTTGAAGTCCCGATGTCAATGGATGCGACTTTCCTTCTTTTCATTACTTACTCCCCCTGACTGTAAATTTGTTGCTTATTTATTTTTCAGATTATTAATATACATTGTGGATGTGCTGGTGTATTACGCCTTGAATTCGCGGTAGTGGACATTCCATTTAAGGCACAGCGAGTTGACGTAATTCTTGGTTTCCTGATTATTGCTGCGATACAGGTCAGCCAGAAATCCATGCAATAACTCACCGCCACTCATACCCGGGGTCGGCTCCGACGGACCGGGAAGATTGATGTGGACGATTTCTGTCATTAGTTTTTGATACTCAATTGCTGCTCCCATGCTCTCCTGCTCCTTATATTGTAGAAATTTTTGTCATAGTAGATTGTGCCAAGAGCAAGCGTCAAATACTGTCCAAAATTGTCCACGCAAATTCCATAAGCAACGAGTTTTGTCCTTGCCTCAAAATGGTTTTTGTCCGGTTGCATTTATTGTTGGAATTAATTTACAATGGGTGATGATGTTATCCAATCCGTCCAAAAAGCTGTTACCGCCTTATGTTTCGTATCGTACTTTCTTAAATTTTATTGAAGGTCTTGAGCAGACTATTCCGGCGCGCATAGACCGCAGTTATTGGGGCGAACGGCTATCGGGCAGCACTGGTGCGCAACTGGTGGCAGCCCTGCGTTTTTTGGATTTGGTGGATGTAAGTGGCTTTCCCACGCTTAAGCTGCGCCAACTGGTCGGTAGCAGAGAAGACCAGCGTGCTGAAATACTCAAGCAAATTACACTGGAATCATATAGCTTTTTCTTTGAAAGTCAGGTAGATCCGCAATCGGCGACTTATGCACAGATGGAAGAGGCTTTCCATGATAACTATCAGATAGCCAATGATGTGGCGCGTAAATGCATCAAATTTTTCATCGGTCTTGCCGGCAACAGCGGCATGAAAATTTCACCTTTTGTCACCAAGAAAAATCGCACCTCACGCCCAACAGCATCGGCAAAAAAATCGTCCAAAATCCAGACAAAAAATGCAGGGACGGAAATTCCAATAAGCAGCGCAACTGTTCCAAATGGAATAAGTTTGGACAAATTGTTGATAGATAAATTCCCCGGTTTCGATCCTTCATGGCCGGATGACGTCAAAATTAAATGGTTTGCTGCCTTTGATGAGTTGCTCAAACGCACTGGTGGCGGGTAACACCTCATAGGATATTGAATTAGTTGACAATCGTCTGTCAACATATATAGTATTATCAACTCGCTTCCTATATAATTGTCGCAAGTGAATGGTCCGGGGAACCTTAACATTCAACAGGGTATCTGTTTTCACGTCAGAAAAAGTGTTTTTCAGGTGTTTTGTATCTAAGTTAAGTTTTTGGGAGGATCAATATGGCACAGAAAAACAAGGAAACCGAGCAGGCGCCACAGGCAAAACGCGCTGAAATAATGAGCAAGCCCCTCCCTCAGATACTTGAGGAAATGGGCAGCAACATTGCGACAGCAACTGATGCGGCCCACTCTGCCCAGGAGGCGGCGCGGCTGGCTCGTGAGGCGGCGCTTTCTGCAACTCAGGCATCCAAGGACGCTGAGGCACGTGCGATAGATGCACGCGAGGCGGCCAGCACAGCCGCCGATACGGCCACCCGTTCTGCACAAGAGGCTGCTGCAAGGGCGGAAATGAAGGCTAATGCAGCTAAGGTTGCGGCCGAGGAAGCCAGCCGCAAGGCAGACGAAGCAGACTTGGAAGCCAAACGGGCATCAGAAACATTCAAAAAGGCAGCTGATGAAGCGGCTTTGCGCGCAGAAACAGCCAGTCAAAATGCTGTTTTGGGAGCAGAGGAGGCTGTTAAAGCAGCTGCAGATGCAGCTGCTGCTGCCAAGCAAGCTGCGGATGAAGCAATTGCTATGGCTCACAGAGCGGCTGAAAGTGCCACGATGGCAGCAGAGGATGCTGCCGACCGTGCCGAGAAAAAAGCGCTTAAGGCTGAGGAAACGGCTCGCGGTGCCAAGTATGCCGCAGAGGAGGCCGCTCACAAAGCAGAAGAAGTGGAATTGTCGGCGCGTGAGGCTGCCGCCGCCGCCGCACAAGCTGCTGCCGCAGCGGCCACAATGGCGGAAAATGCGGCAAATAATGCCAAAGCAACCTTGATGGCGGCCATTGAAAGAGCCAACAAAACAGCCAGAGAAGCGGACGATTCCTCCAAAGAAGTTAAAGCAGCGCTGGATGAGTTATCCCAAAATATTAGCGCAACAACTGCCATAAAAACGGATGAGGCCGGTCGCAAAAGTAAACGATTGGCCTCTTTGGCTGCCCGGGCAGCTGAGGACGTTCGGCGATGTGCCGAACTGGCGGATATCGCAGGAGATGAGGCGATTGAAGCCTCTGTACGCGTGAGCGGTAAAGCGGCTGAGCGTGTTGAGACAGCCGGATTGGAGGCTAAAAAGTCGGCCGCCAAAGGTTATGAGGTTGCTGATAAGGGCTTTAAGAAAGCTGAAGCTGCTGATTTGTTGGGCGATGAGGCTATTCAGGCGGCGGCGCAGGCTTTGCATAAACTGGTCGCTATGGCTGAGGAAATGGCTAAAGCAGCTGAGGCTGCAGCAAATGCCTCAATTCAGGCATCAGAGACATCTACTCTAGCCGCTCAGACAGCGGCTATTAAAGCCGCAAGTGGTGCGGAGGAGGCTATTCGTGCCGCTAGGGAAATGGCTGAGGCCTCCAAGAAGGCGGCGGAAGAGGCCCGCATAGCGGCGGAAGAGGCAGCCAAGAGGGCAGAAGTTGTGTCACTTGAAGCTGCCGCTAAGGCAGCATTGGGTGCGGAGAAAGCTATTCGTGCAGCCGAAGAAACGGCTGAGGCATCCAAGAAATCTGCTGAAGAATCCCGCGTAGCAGCGGAAGAGGCAGCAAAGAGGGCCGAGGTTGTGTCACTTGAAGCTGCCGCTAAGGCAGCATTGGGTGCGGAGAAAGCTATTCGTGCAGCCAAAGAAACGGCTGAGGCATCAAAGAAATCCGCTGAGGAGTCCCGCGTAGCAGCGGAAGATGCTGCCAAGAGGGCCGAGGTTGTAGCTGTTGATGCCGCAACCAAAGCCGCCAGCGGTGCTGAAGAGGCAATTCGTGCGGCCAAAGAAGCTGCTGAGGCCTCAAAGAAAGCGGCTGAGGAGGCGCGTCTTGCGGCGGAAGAGGCGGCTAAACGGGCCGAATTTGTTGCACTTGATGCAGCTGCTAAGGCTGCCAGTGACGCTGAGGAGGCCCGCATTGCAGCAGAAGATGCTGCCAAGAGGGCTGAAGTTGTGGCTATTGAGGCTGCCGCCAAGGCTGCCAGCGGTGCTGAAGGCGCAATACGTATTTCAAAAGAGGCGACCGAGGCTTCAAAGAAGGCGGCTGAGGAGGCGCGTATTGCGGCGGAAGAGGCTGCCAAGCGCGCTGAGGCGATTGCACTTGAGGCCCATGATGCGGCTGACTCTGCACGTAGCGTCGGGGAAGGAGCCGTTGCCCGCGCTGCTGATGCCGAGCGGGCGGCAGCGGATGCTGCCCGTCGTGCAGAGGAGGCGAGTGCCGCTGCCATAGCTGCCGCTGAGCGTGCGGCACGTGAAGCTCAGGAAAAGGCAGAGGAGGCTTTGCGAAATGAACAGAATCTGCGTCAGCTGGTCAAACGCATCATGTCATCAAGAGAGCTTACGACCATTATTGTGCTGGTGCTTGTCACGGCGGTTTTTGCATCGGTGGCTATCAGTCTTGGCTTAGGGGGAATTATTGGTCATTGATGAGGTAGTTTCTGCTTAATTACAGAGGATGCCCCGAAAGATTTTTTCCTGTCATAAATAATAAAGCAGCCTGTCAGACCGACAGGCTGCTTTTTCTAACGAGAAATAAATTCTATCTTATGACCGACCAGATTAAGGCGATAACCCAACCTATAAACGTCCAGCCAAAGAACAAATTGACCAGAAAAACAGCTAATGCGTTGCGATGATGGCGCAACACGGCAATAATGGTCGGCAGGAAATAGATAACCACGGAAATTATAGAAATAATGATGACGAAAACGCTACCAAAAAGCCAACCGGAAATACCTATTCTTTCGAAAAAATTCACTTTTGTTCCTATTTGTCTTTGAAGAGAGATTTTGTTGCGTGGCGACAAGCTGATAATTTGGCGACCCCGACGGGATTTGAACCCGTGATCTCCACCGTGACAGGGTGGCATGTTAGGCCGCTACACCACGGGGCCGCATTCAAAAGCACTTAAGTCTAGCAAAGGGATGCTTTTCATGTCAACAACGGAATTTGCTCTTTGCAAGCATTGTGGTATATAATGGCTGGAAAATTTCGTTTGCTTTAGGAGAGTAAGTGGTTACAAAAACAACAACTAAAGTATCCAAGTCTGCCGGTGTTGCCAGCAGCGTCGGTAGTCAGCGGAATTATGAATTGATGTTGGTCATCAATCCGAGGTGTACTGAGGAAAAGCTGTCCGCTACCATGGACGCCATTACGCAGTTCATCACCGAGTTGGGGGGCACTGTCGCTGAGATAAAGCCTTTGGGCAAGCGCAAGTTGGCCTATCCCATTGAGCACTGCAGTGAGGGGTATTATCAGCTGGTGTTCTTTAAATTGAAGAGCACTGCTAGTCCCGAACTGGAGAATCGCATGAACATCTCGGAAGAAATAATCCGCTATCTACTGAAGGTTGCTGAGTAGCAACGGGGAGGACACAGCCGATGGTTAGCTTGAACAAGGTTATGCTTATTGGCAATGTTGGTAGCGATCCAGAAATGCGTTTTACGCCCAGTGGGAGTCCTGTCACGTCTTTTCGCATTGCTACCAATCGTGTTTACAGTACGCCGGATGGTGAGAGAAAGCAGGAAACCGACTGGTTTACTGTGGTTGCATGGAATAAGCTTGCTGAACAATGCAATCAATTTCTCAACAAGGGCAAGCTGGTATATGTTGAAGGGCGCCTGCGTACCCGCAGCTGGGATGGTACCGACGGTCAAAAACATTTTCGCACTGAAGTCATCGCCAGCCGTGTGACTTTCCTTGATCGTGCGGGAACTTCCGGTGGCATGGATGATAAACCGGAAGACATGGAAAGCGGCGATGATGGCGGAGAGTTACTGCCTTTCAGCGAGCCGCCAAGCAAATCTGAGTATTGAAAGAATTAGGAGAAATATAATCGTGGTAGAAACCAGATCAGCATCTAGACCAATGGGGAGAAGGACATCAGGCAAGTGGAGCGGCGGAAAATTCGCTCCCAAACGCAAGGTTTGCCCTTTCTGTGCCAGTCGCTCCAAAGTGGTAGATTATAAGGATACGGCTCTTTTGAATCGTTTTATTTCGGACCGCGGTAAAATTGAACCGCGTCGCCGCACCGGCACATGCAATCGCCACCAGCACGCTGTGGCTTTGGCAATCAAGCAGGCGCGCCATGTTGCGTTGCTGCCTTTTGTACCGGGTCATATTCATATTCAGGGCATTGTGCCGCCGCTTAACATAAACCCTGTAGTTCCGGCACCTCAGGTTGAGAGCGATGTTGCTGAAACTCAGATTAAAGAAACAGCACCGGTGGCGTCAGTGGAACAGAATACAACGGAGCTCAAATCCGAGGAAACAGTAGTTGTGGCGCAGGCTGAGAATGATGCCACTGAAAGCGTGCCAGAGGACACCGTAGAGGTGGTATCTGATGCGCAAACACAAGAGGTTACCGAATAATAAAATACGTATGTAAGACACGCAGTGGTCTTTTCGAGGAGTTAAATGCCTAAACGGACATATCAACCAAAAAGCATTCCGCGCAAGCGGGAGCATGGTTTTCTCAAGCGCATGAGTACGCGCAGTGGTCAAAATGTGCTCAAGGCTCGTCGCCTCAAGGGGCGCCAGCGCCTTACAGTGGTATAGCATTGCCAGATTTCCTCTGGATTGCCGGAATTTTTCGGTTTGGCGTCAATTTCTGGTGAGAGCATGAAAGGGGAACAGTACCTTACCAAACCGGGGGATTTTGCCCGAGTGCACCAATGTGGCAGATGGGTCAATGGTGGTGCTTTGGGAATGAAAAGTTGCGCAAACAATCTCGCGCTTACCCGTTATGGCTTTATTGTCAGCAAACGTGTTGGCGGGGCTGTGGTGCGCAATCGGGTTAAGCGCCGTCTGCGCGAGATTATGCGCAATGTGGCGCTTGTGCCCGGTGCGGATATTATCATTAGTGCCAGACCACAGGCTGCGCTTGTGGAGTTTGCGTCTTTGCAGACTATGGTCTTGAATTTACTGGCTCAGGTCGGTTTGTTGGTAAGAAATGATTAAGAAAATTGCTCTGGGGATGATTAGGTTTTATCAGTTGACGCTGTCGCGAATACTTCCCCCCAACTGTCGCTATGAGCCGACGTGTTCGCATTATACACATGAGGCAATTACCCGTTTTGGTTTGATTGATGGCATATGCATGGGGGCGCGTCGCATTGCACGCTGCACTCCCTGGTGCGAAGGCGGGTATGACCCTGTTCCTGAGAAACATTCATGAAGAAAGTCTGGTAAAGGAAGCTAATTTGAAAAAGAAGATTTTGGCTGTTTTAGGTGTTTTGATGCTAATGCTGGTCATGTTCAGCAGCTGCTCTTCCGGAGCAGGAGCCGTCGGCTGGGCAGGCGTTGCCATGTATGACGGCAGTATTTTTACTGTTTCCGGTAGCGGACAACTCAATGTCATCTCTCCGTCGGATCCGACAAAGGACTGGGCCGTTGCTATTAGTGAGTCCAGCGACCCCGGATTTTTGGGTTGTGCGCCGGCGTCTGTAAATATTGCTGTTTACGGCACTCCGGCTGTGGCCGGCAACTATGTCTATGTGGCGGCTTATAACGGCAAGATATACGTTTATGATCTTACGACGCATCAGTTGGTAAAAGAAGCCGTGGTGCTGGATAAGGACAATAACCAGACTATTGTTGGTGCCCCTATTGTAAGCGACGGGGTATTGTACATTGCCTCATCAAACGGCAATGTTTATGCCTTGGATGCCAACAGTCTCAATCTCGATCGTATTTGGAAATTTGAAACCAAAAGCAAGATTTGGTCAACGCCGGTGCTGTCGAATGGGGTTTTGTTTATCGGCTCTTTCGATAAAAATATTTATGCTTTAGATGCTGCCAGCGGTGAAAAGAAATGGTCCAAGTCCATAGGCGGGGCTATGATGGCCACCCCGTTGGTTGCCAGCGGCGTGGTGTACGCCGTTTCTCTGGACTGCAGTATTTACGCATTTGATGAGCAAACCGGTGACCTGAAATGGAAATATCCTTTGGATGGACAAAACGACAAGAAACCAAGCGAGTGGCTTTGGGCTACCCCTGTTTTATGCGAAGGTTTTCTCTATGCTCCGTGTATGGATGGCAGAGTGTATGCTGTGAATGTCGCCAGTCCATCCAATGTGAAAGTGTTTGATTTGGATTCTCCCATCTCTGCTGCGCCTGTTGTTTCTGATGGCAAAGTAGTGGTAGCAAGCGAAAAAGGCAGGGTGTATACGCTTGATGCCACAAGCGGTGACAAAGGGACGCAGCGCTTGGTATTAGACCTGCGTGTTTCCGACAA
This sequence comes from Dehalococcoidia bacterium, assembly GCA_009783135.1. Taxonomy (GTDB): domain Bacteria; phylum Chloroflexota; class Dehalococcoidia; order Dehalococcoidales; family UBA1222; genus WRNG01. The sequence continues at coordinate 9,516 of WRHS01000019.1, read as the reverse complement.
TCAGCCGTCGCTTACGGTGAACTCCCAGCTTTGCGCAGCGGATGGTATTGTGTATGTTCATTCATTGCGTCCCGATATTGTTTATGTGGTGAATATTGAGGCTGCGACATTTAGACGATTTGCCATGGAGGCGGTCAGTGCCAACTCTGCTGGAACAACAGTTACCGTGACTGAGACAGTAACGGTGCCAACGACCGTAACGGTTACGAATTAGTTAAGGGTTTGATTAGATAGCTTTGGGAATAGAAATAGTCTACGGCGCAAGCTGGTTAGTGAGGTATTAAGCCTTGGATATTATTGGAATTATTTGGAATTTTATCATCCTCCGGCCCATGACGAATGTCATGATAGCCTTGTCGCACTTTCTTGGAAACAACTTCGGTTTATCCATCATAGTGCTGACTTTGCTCATCAATCTGGTTACCTATCCGCTGACTCTGCGCCAGATGAAATCCAGCAAGGCTATGCAGGATTTGCAGCCTAAGCTGGCTGAGTTGCAGCGTAAGTATGCCAAGGACCCCAAGCTTTTGGGTCAGGAGCAGATGAGGCTCTATCGTGAGGCAGGGGTCAACCCGGCGGGTTGTCTGCTTCCGATGCTACTTCCTATGCCAATTTGGATTGCCCTTTATCAGACAATCCGCGGCGTTATGGCCACCACACCCGAGAATTTCCTAGGTCTTTCAGGACAGTTGTATCACTGGTCATCGGTGTATGCCGCCATACCGCTTAACACACGTTTCTTATGGCTCAACTTAGGTGCATCAGACATGCTCTTGGCGATTTTGGTAGGTGTCAGCATGTGGCTGCAACAAAAGATGGTTGCGCAGCAGGCCGCGACGTCACAGGCGGCACAGCAGACGCAAATGATGCAGATGATGATGCCAATTGTGTTCGGCTTCATCGCCTTAAGCGTACCAAGCGGTTTGGCCCTGTACTGGGTGGTTAACTCCATTATCCGTATTGCTGTGCAGTATTTCTTCAGCGGATGGGGAGGGCTGTCAACTTTACCCAGAACTCTTATGGCGTTATGGCCAATGTCGCCAAACTCCATTTGGCGCAGACCGGCGCGTCAGGTTGGCAAGAGGTAACATGTCTTCCTTATCCGTCATATTTTAGTGTATGCACGCATCGTACGGTGGAAGGAAAAATTAAATGAAAGAGCTTGAAATTAGCGCTCGTACGGTTGAAGAGGCTACCCGTCGGGCATTGGAACAACTTGGATTGCGGCTGGACCAGGTGGAAATTGAGGTTTTGGAGGAGGGCAAGTCCGGTCTGCTTGGTATCGGGGCGGAGGCATCCCGTATTCGTGTTACGGAAACAGCAAACCGCATTGGCACAGAAGAGGCGCTTTCCATGGCGCAGGACACTTTGGAGAATATACTTGCTTTTATGGGGCTGGACTCCAATGTGGACTGCCTTTGCGATGACTCTGTCACGGACGATGCGGAAAAAATCGGAACATCGGTGGTATTTAACATAAAGGGAAATGACTTGGGTATTCTCATCGGACGCCGTGGGCAGACACTGTCATGTCTGCAGTATATTTTGCGCCTGATGGTAACCCATCAAACCGGTTTGCCGGTTGCTTTGGTGCTGGATGTAAATGGCTATAAGAAACGGCGCTATGAGTCTTTGCGTCTGCTGGCACAACACGTAGCTGAGCAGGTTGAGGATAGTGGGCGCTCTTGTGCCCTTGAGCCTATGCCGGCGTATGAACGCCGCATTGTGCATATGGCACTGGCTGAGAATCCTTATGTTGCCACGGAAAGTGTGGGGTTCGGAGAGTCCCGCAAAGTAGTTGTTTTGCCGCGCCGCTAGCGTGCGGTTATAATACACTCAACAATTTAATAGGTAATAAAAAGGCTTTGACGGAGAAGAGTAGAAAAAGCGAAAACAAAACAGCGAGTCTGGATTGGTGTGAGCAGACCTGTTTCTTTTTTGAAAATCACTCCCGAGCTGCCCGTCGAAATACTTAGTATGACGCAAGAGTAGACCGGGTCGGTTGCCGCCCGTTAAAAGCGGTGGGGCATGATGGTGCCTCAACAAATAAGCGCTTTCGTTTTTTGCGGAAGAAGCGGGGTGGTACCGCGGGTTGATTGCCCGTCCTCGAACAGGACGGGCTTATTTTTTTATAAGGGGTGGAGTATGTTTAAAGCAGTCGGCAGCCGGGCTAATTTTGTTCAGGTGGAAGAGGCAATATTAGGCTTTTGGCGTGAAAAAGGCATTTTTAAGCGTAGCGTCGAAAACCGCTTAGGTAGCAGGCGTTTTACGATGTATGAAGGTCCGCCTACGGCAAATGGCAAGCCGGGCATACACCACGTTATTTCGCGCGTGTTTAAAGACGTGTTACCGCGCTATAAGGCCATGCAGGGCTACTATGCTCCGCGTATTGCAGGCTGGGATACACACGGTCTGCCGGTTGAGTTGGAGGTGGAAAAACAACTCGGTTTTTCCAGCAAGACCGATATTGAGCGCTTTGGTATCGATAAATTTAATGCCAAATGCCGCGAGAGTGTTTTCCGCTATCTGAAGGAATGGGACGTGCTCACCGAACGCATAGGCTTTTGGGTGGATTTGCAGCATCCATACATCACAATGAACAACAGCTATATTGAGAGCGGCTGGTGGATTCTTAAGCAGTTGTGGCAAAGAGGACTGATTTATCAGGGCTATCGCGTCACGCCGCACTGCCCGCGTTGCGGTACGTCGCTTTCATCACACGAGGTGGCGCAGGGATATAAAGACGACACGCCGGACCCATCGGTGTATGTGAAGTTTTGTGTTTGCGGTGACGCGGCGGGGCAGTTTGCCGGAATTGACAGTCATAGTGCGCTATATCTGCTGGCGTGGACTACCACTCCGTGGACCCTGCCCGGTAACACAGCTTTGGCTGTGTGTGCTGATGCCGATTATGCCGTTGTTGAACTGGAAAACGAGTATATCGCACTGGCATACGCAAGGCTTGAAGCTGCCGGTTTGGGACAAGCGCCAGTGGTTGCCACATGCAAAGGGAGCGACCTCGTCGGCATGCACTATACGCCTCTTTACAATCCGCATGAGTATGGTGTGGAAAGACGCCGTTTTCAGCAGGGGGATACACAGTCCACACCAGTCATCAAAGCGCAACCGCAGGAGGCGAACCTCACGTATCGCGTTATTGCCACCTCTTTTGTTACTATGGACGACGGCACCGGTATTGTGCATGTAGCGCCGGCTTTTGGTGAGGCCGATTTTGATGCCGGGCGCAGTGAAGGGCTGGATTTTGTCCAGCAGGTGGATCTCCAAGGAAAGATTATTGGCAGCTATTCTTTTGCCGGCAAGTTTGTTAAGAGCGCCGACAAGGAAATTATGGCTGAACTTCAGGCGCGGGGACTGCTGTATAAGCCCGAAACAATCCAACACACCTATCCGTTCTGCTGGCGCTGCTCAACACCGCTTCTGTACTATGCCAAACAGTCTTGGTACATCAAAACGGCCATGCTTAAGGAACGGTTGCTTGCCGGTAACAAGCAAATCAATTGGGTGCCGGAACACATCAAAGACGGACGCTTCGGTGACTGGCTGGCTAATAACGTGGATTGGGCATTCTCCCGTGAGCGTTACTGGGGTACGCCGCTTCCGGTATGGCAATGTGAAAGCTGCGGGGCTCAGGAATGTGTGGGAAGCGTGGAAGAACTGAAAGGCAAGCCGGCATTTAGCGGACTGAGTGAACCGCTTGATCTGCATCGTCCGTATGTGGATGAGGCAACTTTTGACTGTGCTGAGTGCGGTGCCAAAATGAAGCGCGCCAGCGAGGTGATTGATTGCTGGTTCGACTCTGGTGCCATGCCGGTTGCGCAGTGGCATTATCCGTTTGATGACGCAGGTAAAACTCTCTTTGATGACGGGCGTTTTCCGGCAGACTATATCTGTGAGGCAGTGGATCAGACCCGCGGCTGGTTCTATAGCCTGCATGCGCTCTCAACACTGCTTTTTGACAAGCCGTGTTATAAGAATGTCATCTGTTTGGGGCATATACTTGATGGTCAAGGCGAGAAAATGAGCAAGACCAAAGGCAATATTGTAGAACCGCTGCCGGTGTTGCAGAAATATGGAGCGGATGCACTGCGGTGGTACCTTTTTACAGCGGCACCTCCGGGCAACGCCCGCCGCTTTTCTGAACAGCTGGTTTCCGAGGTGTTGCGTCAGTTCATGCTGATTTTGTGGAACGTCTATTCCTTTTTTGTTACCTATGCCAATATTGATAACTACAATCCTGCAACGGATAACAGCTGTCCTGAGCCGTCAGAAATGGATCGCTGGATACTTTCGGAACTTAATCAGCTGGTGAAAGAGGTAACACAGGACCTTGATTCATACAATATCACCGATGCTGGTCGTGCCATTGAGCGTTATGTGGATTTTCTATCAAACTGGTACATTCGCCGCTCGCGCCGCCGCTTCTGGAAGAGCGAAAGCGATACCGATAAGCTGGCAGCTTACCAGACCCTCTATATATGCCTGACGACTCTGTCGAAACTGCTGGCACCATTCATGCCTTTTATGGCTGACGAGATTTATCGCAACATGGTATTAAGTGCTTATCCGGATGCGCCAGAGAGTGTTCATCTGGCGGATTTCCCCAAAGCTGATGAAAGTGTGATAGATGAGCAGCTTTCTGCCGATATTCGCCTGGCAATGAAGGTTTCCAGCCTTGGACGTGCAGCACGTGCCTTAACGGCGATTAAGGTGCGTCAGCCACTGGCAAAAGTGGTTGTCCGCGTGCGCAACGCAAACGAAAAGAAAGGATTGCTGCGCTCAGAAGAACAGATTCTTGAAGAACTCAATGTTAAAACACTGGTTTTTGCGGATGAGGCGGATGATATTGCTTCATGCAGCCCATTCAGTGAGGACGGCGAATTAGGCGTGGCGGTGGATATCAATATCACGGCTGATCTTGCCAAAGAGGGATTAACCCGTGAAATTGTGCATCGCTTACAGAATATGCGCAAGAACGCCGGTTTTGAAATAGCGGACTATATCGAGATTTTTTACCAAGCGGATGACTATGTTCAGGCCGTCATGCAGGAGTATGCCGGGTATATCCAACATGAGACACTGGCGCGTCGGATACATTGTGAAATGCCGTCTGAATCAATAGCTAAGGAAGAGCACAAGCTGGGCGAGCATGTCATAACGTTTGGTGTGCAGAAAGTTATCAGCTGATAACGTGCCGCAAATATAAAAATGAGCAGAGAGAAGACGGGTTATCAGAAAATAACTCCCAAGGCCATATACCTATTGGCAGCCCCGCATTCGTGGGCTCCGGCCTCTATTATTCCTGTGTTATTTGCCAGCGTGCTGGCTTTGGGAACGGGGGCTTTCTCTGTGCCAATGTTTTACGTTTTGCTGATTGCGGCGGTTTTAATGCACTCAGCTGTGAATTCCTTGAACGATTATTATGATTTTATCCATGGGACAGACACGCTTGAAAACTCACCGGAAAGAGACGATGCTGTTTTGGTGTACAACAGCTTTGAACCCAGAACAGTCCGCTTGGTAGGGGTCTGTTATTTACTGACAGCACTGGCGCTGGGTGCGTATGTAGTGTGCGTTACGAATTACGTGCCGTTAGTAATTGGATTTATCGGGACGGTTACTGTATTGGCATATTCTGCCGGACCGCAACCATTGTCGTATATGCCGCTTGGTGAGTTTGCATCAGGCGTTGTGATGGGTATTCTACTGCCTTTCGCTGTATTTGCGGCACTCACGGGGGATATGTACTGGCACATGTTTTACCTATGCCTGCCGCTTATGCTTGGCATATGCTTAATTATGCTGACAAATAATACCTGCGACATTGAGAGGGACGGCACAGTCGGGCGAAAAACATTACCTATGTTGCTGGGGCGATCCAAGGCTCGCATCATGCATCGCGTGTTTATGCTGTCATGGATTGGGGCTGTAATAGTATTATCAATAACAAACTTCAGGGACGGATGGTTTATCCTCCCGCTGGGTCTGGTTGCCGGCTGGCAAAGCGTGAAGAGCCTGATTGCCGCCAGATTAACCCCGGCACATCGCGGGCAGCATATGAGGGATATTTTTACGACAAATCTGTTGATTAACGGCACATATGTGTTGTGTGCGATGGTCGCGGGATTTTTGCGCAGCGCACATTATTAGGTCGGGGTTATGGGAAAGAAGCATTGTGCCCTTTTCTTTTGCGGCATGATATTTGCAGCCCGAGAACTGTTAACTATTCTGGTTTTTCACAGGTTTTAATGTGTTGCTTAATCTTCTTCATCGCCCAATCGTAGTGGCTTGATGTCACGGAAACACAATAGCTACCCAAGGAAGACGTGCCGACCCATGCAAAATGGGCTTTTTCAAACAACTCATCGTCTGGGAATGTCTCAATCATTTTCATTACCTCGGCATGACTTTCCTTGAGCATTTTTTGCGACAACTCATATGGCGTGGTTTGGTGTTTTTGCCAGAATTCAACATTCATCTGCCCGTATGTTTTCCAGTTATAAGGCTTGGGAAGGAATGGTTCTGAAACGCCGCTTTTATTGCATCTCACCCAGTTTAGCAACAGCTTATGCCATTCATAAAGGTGCACTAACACGTCGCGCACATTTTTGTCACGCCCCCAGTGCGCTTCTTTCTGTTTTAGCACGAAGTCATCACCAAAATTAAACGATGCATTCTGCACGCCACCCGACAAGGAATCGACCAGCTTCCATAAAGCACCAAATTGTTCGTTTGCGGTCTTAACCAAATCCGTCTTTGTTGTCGCTCTAGGCATGTAAGCATCCTCCCTAAAATTTGGCAGGTAAAAGCACATTCGTTTTTACAGCGTTGTTACCCATTAACAGTCCTGTACAGCTTCTCCAATATCTTCACCATAGCCAGCGTATCCAATTTACAATAAGCCAGCAGGGCCGCGCGGGTTTTGGCGATTACCTCCGGCGGCTTATTGTGCAAGTCGGCAAATGCCGCCATGGCCTCACTGCCGTTGTGAACCATGCTTAAGGCGTGGTAATCCAGCGCAGGGTCGTCGGGGAAAAAGGCAGGAAGCACTGACTTAATTGAGTAAGAGCCACCCATTTCACGGCAGTAATACGCACCCGACTGAAACGGCTCGGCAAGGTCGATTATTCCGTCGTGGATGCTCATTAAATGCTCTGACACACCCGCAAACATCTGCGCCAGTGCCTTTATGCACCCTTTTTCAAACCCCATATTGTATGCCAGTACGCAAGCGCCGCGAGGAATATCGGCGCATAATCTTTCAGCCAGCGGTCTGCGTGGGTCAGTGTCTTCCTTGCCCAAGAATTCTTTGTGTGTTGCTATGCCGCAGGGAGTGTCCTGAGTATGCAGCGAATACTGGAATGGAAGCTGCTCATATGGCGACACATAATCCCACAATGGAACGGGTTGTTGACACGTTTCAAAATCAAGGTAACACAGGGGGTATGTGATTTTGCCGAGGAAGGCATTTATAGCCTCGCTGTCTATATGCGGTGGCAGGTTCTGCACAGTAGTTATGACTTGCCGTGCTTGTTTGTCCGAGAGTTTAATACTGCTGTTTAGGATGTCGCCAAAGGTAACTACTCCGGCATTGTAAGCCTCATCTTTTTTGCTACCGAACATCCCCCAGCCGATTTGAAACACGTTGTCGTGTGGCAAATTACGCAAACACCAGCTTTTATATCCGCATTCATATGGACTATTGCATCTGTTGCCGATGGGGATATCCGGTTCGTTTTGCTGTGCCAGAGTTGCCTTAATTCTTTCGATGTTTCCCGCAATACCCTGTTGCAAGTCGAGGACCTGCTCGGTGCAGTCGGTTAAAACAAACAGTTTTTGTATATCCAACTCTCCCAGCCTGACATAATCGCGATTTAACTGCATGATATAAACCCTGTTGATTTTCAGACCGCAATGCGTCAAGACATAGGTCTGATATGCCATATCGTCAAAATAGATAGGCTTAACCTTTTCTGGACCAATGTTCGCAGAATATGTGGAACTTTTGACCTCAATCAACTCATATCCATCTTCTACAGAGCGCAAGATATCCGCTATGCAGAAATTGTTTTCAAATGAAAAGGCTCCCTCGGCTATTATGCTTGTTCCTATGCTCAGCAGCCGTTGTGTTTCGGCGGTCATTTTGGCCTTGTTTCGTGAAAATGGCACCTCAACGAATTGTCCAAAGGACCCCATAGCCAAATCACCTACTGCAGTACCGGTGCTCAGCCTGTTTATATCCAGCACCGACTGGTCAAATCGCTCAGGCATGTTTGCATCCATCCACAGCATTTTGGGGCACTGTATACCTTTGCAGTATTTTGATTTAGTTAAGTTCATTTTGGTACTCACTTTCCATTGCCATATTGTTAAGAATAACTTCCTAGTTACGATAACAAGCAATAAGCTTTAAAAAAGCTCTTCTAATGCTAATTAAAACAATATCATTATTCTAATTTGTTGAACAGCGCGTTTAGCTTTTTTGATGACACATGCATGCTAAATATGCTATAAACAAGTTGTAGCGCTTTTAAGGAGATAATAATGAAAATAAAAATAACATCAGGTAAGCTTGCGGTACAAAAATCCGATGCTCATATTCTTGGTTTATATGAAGGTGAAAAGAAACTTACGGCAGAGCTTAATGCGCTTGATGAAACACTAGGAGGCGCAATTACCCAATCTATCAAACTTGGACGGCTCAGTGGTAAGTTATCAGAATATGAGGTTTTTCATGGCTCTTTGGGCATTTCAAGCGGTCTGATTATAGTGCTTGGGCTGGGCAAGAAATCTGAACTGACAACCGAAAAACTTCGGAAAGCGTTTGGCAACATATGTCGTGTATTGCGGCATAATAAAGCTGTGGTTATCTCCTCACAGCTACTAGGAGATATGTCTTCTCTTGCTGCATTAGAGCGAGCTCAGGCTATCACCGAAGGGGCTTATCTTGGTCTTTATACTTTTAAGCGTCACATAACCAAGAAAAATGAGCTACCAGAAGTAAAAAGCATTACGCTTTTATGCCGCTCATCTGAAATCCGCGCCGCCAAAACCGGAGTTGATATCGGGCAAATTATGTCAGAAGCCGTTATTACGGCACGCGATATGGCCAACGAGCCAAGTAATTTCATGTATCCTTCTGACATTGCTTCAATAGCCATAAGTATCGCAAAACAGAACAATTTGGGAATCACTGTTATGGAAAAAGCAGAGATGGCTAAATTGGGGATGAATGCCGCACTCTCTGTGGCGCAAGGTAGCACTCAACCACCCAAATTCATCATTCTGTCATACAAAGGCAAGCCATCAGATGCGGTTGACCTTGCACTAGTAGGCAAAGGTATCACATTTGACTCCGGAGGAATTTCTCTGAAGCCATCAGAAGGCATGGGAAATATGAAAGGCGATATGGCTGGTGCGGCCTCTGTTATTGCCGCTATGTCAGCTATATCTCAATTAAAACCAAAGCTGAACGTAACGGCAGTAGTAGCAGCTGTG
>WRHS01000018.1 GCA_009783135.1 Dehalococcoidia bacterium | reverse complement strand
TCCAGAGGAATTTGCCGAGTATGAAAAAATCGGCATGCATGAAGGGTTCAAAGGCATAGCCTCGGCACCGCTTGTGAGAAGTTCATTCCGCGCAGCCGAACTATTCGACCGCGCCGCTGCAAACATCTAATGCCGCAGTAACTATGCAAAGGCTCAGAGATGGGAATCCGTTAATCCCCGTCAGATGCTAAATCCTCAGCAGCTAATTCCTGTTCAGAAGCATGCGATTTGGTAGTAACATTTTCCGCGCAGATGCTTGCGTCCGCTGCTGTGCTTCCCGTAAGGTAGCGTTTGCCGGTTGTCAGATAAATAATTCCGCCAATGCAGATGGTTGCCGCAATGATGCCAATAACCTGCGCCTCAACCAAACCAAACACCCACGGCGTTCCGCCCTCTCGCTGGAATCCAATGGCAATACGCCACAATGAGTACGTACCGAGATACACCATAAACTGTACGCCGGAAGGCTTGAACTTACTGCGAAAAATCATAATTACAGCCAACAATGCCATCAGAAATAAAATCTCATACACCTGTGTCGGCTGGAAAGCCTGATGCAGTGGAGCAAAAGACTCAGGATTGGTATATACAATGTTGAAGCGGCTGCCTTCGTCGCCATAGCAACAGCCGTTGAAGAGGCATCCCACACGCCCTATAGCCTGTGCCATGATGACACCCGGTGTGACCACATCCACCAAATAAGCATAATTAATTTTTCTGAAACGGCTGTAAATCCAAACCCCCAACGCCGCACCCAATATGGCACCATAAACCGTCAGTCCACTGCCGCCGAAGATGCTTATAGGGTTGGAAAAGTAATGCCGAATGTTCTCAGTTCCGTCAAAAACATGCAGCAGACGGGCGAAAACCATGCCTGACGGAATGCCGACTATGGCAGCACCAAGTAAATCGTCATAGGAAATTTTGGCACCTCGCCGGATCTGCATATAAACCCAGAATATCAGCACCGCTATGGCCAGCACCATCATGGCGCCGTACCAACGCACCTCCAAACTACCCATGCGAAATAAAACCGGACTAATTCCAATTTCTATGGTATGCATACTCGCTCCATTGAATTTTAAGACATATTAATCTATAAGCCATGCCAATTATACACCAGATGGTCTCATGCTTTCATTTTGCGGTGTTTCCTGAGCCAGCCTCAACAATGCATCAAGCAGTATTCGTGCCGCCTGCTTATCCAATGGCTTGTTGTTATTGCCGCACTTTGGTGATTGAATGCACGCCGGACAACCGTCATGGCAAGAACACTCCACTATGGTTGCAAGCGTAGCTTGCCACAACTCACGGATTACCTCAAAGCCTTTCTCCGCAATGCCCACACCACCCGCATAAGCATCATAGATGAAGATTTGCGCCTTGCCAGTATCCGCATGCAGCGGTGTAGAAAGCCCCCCTATATCATTTCTGTCACACATGGCAAACAACGGCAGCATACCTATCGCGGCATGCTCCAAGCCATGTATGCCGCCAAGGAAGTCCAAACCCTCCGCTGCGACACAATTCACCGCATCACGCGGCAGATCAAACCAAAGCGCCACCGTACTAAAACACTGAGTGGGTAAAACCAGCGGCTCCTCTCCCAAAATCTCATCCGTGAAGTGTTTCTTTTTCCGATAACTCACAATATCCATGCTGACTCTCACCTCACCAAGATACACATTGAGCCAGCCGATGGTCTTTTCTTTTTGTACGGAAAGAATACGTATGTCAGTTAGATCTTTGGCAACAGTATAGTAGTTTGCCGTGTTCGGCTCAGCCTTAATAATCTTGCCTACCAAATCAAATTCCGTTACCTTGTAGCTTTCGCCCTGATGCAAATAAATTGCCCCAAGATGTGCCTGCATGAAAGCATGTGAAAGATCAAGCGTTTCAAGCAGTTTGCCGCTTGAGGCATCTATCAGAGAGAAATTATCACCTGAGGCAGCCCGAATATTCACATCGCTTGCAGGATAGGACAATGCCGTTGAAAGAAAGAAATGCCCGCGGCGTTCTTTAATAAGGTTGTCTGCCAGCAACTGCGCGATTTTGGCACGAAAAGTGTCCCCAAAATACTGCTTATCCCCGGGTCTAAGCGCAAGCTCCCATGCGGCACACAGCAGATGCGCACACAGAATGTAGTGATTGGCAGGGTTAACCAAGGCGTTTTCAAAAGTGTGCCTGAAAAAAAACTGAGGTCGTCGCATAAAGTACTGATCAAGCGGATTATCCAATCCGATTAGAAAGGAAAGCGAGCGGCTGTCACGCCGTCCGCTGCGCCCTGCCTGCTGCCAGGTGCTTGATATTGTGCCGGGATAACCCGTAAGCACCGTAGCCTCCAAATCGCCTATGTCAACTCCAAGCTCCATCGCATTGGTTGCCACCACTCCAATCAACTCTCCACAGGCGAGTTCGCGCTCGATTTGGCGGCGCACATGCGCTTGGTAGCCTGCACGATACGTCTTAACACGGGAAACATAGGGCGGTGCAAGGTCATTCAGACGATCGCGAATATATCTTGTTAAAAGCTCCGATAGCCTGCGCGTGCGTGTAAAACAGATGGAACGAATGCCCTCTGAAATAAGTTGCGCCGACAAATCAGCCGCCTCTGCATTGGCGCTGCGCCGTACACCTGTTGCAGAGTCAATAAGCGGAGGGTTCCAGAAAACAAAATCCTTGCCGCCTTTGGGGGAGCCGTCATCAGCCACAACAGAAAACGGCAGCCCAGTGAGATTGGTTGCATGCTCAGCAGGGTTATCTATGGTGGCTGAGCAAAGTATGAACTGCGGAGATGAACCATAGGCATCACACAACCTGCGCAAGCGCCGCAATACAAGCGCCACATGCGAGCCGAAAACACCGCGATAGGCGTGTGCTTCGTCAAGTACCACATAACGCAGGTTGCGTATAAAACGCGCCCATGAATTGTGGTTTGGCAGCATACTTACGTGCAACATATCTGGATTGGTGAGAATCAAGCGTGCGTTACGGCGGATAGAAACACGCTCATAGGCTGTAGTATCTCCGTCAAAGGTATCGAATTCTTCGGCACGCAGCACGCACGGCGAAAACAAGTGTTTGACTTTGCCTAACTGATCCTGTGCCAGTGCCTTTGTGGGAAACAGGTAGATGGCGCACGCGCGACGTTCATCCAGCGCCGTCTGCATCACCGGCAGGTTATAGCACATGCTCTTGCCTGATGCCGAAGACGTGGATACTATAACATTTTTAGCGGCACGTATGAGGTTAATCGCCTGTGTCTGATGGGTATAAAGAGGACCCAAACGATGCTGCGATAACACCTGCTGCAACACAGGGGAAAGGGGCATTTCAAGCTCACCATAGCGCGCTTCGCGCGCCTTCATCTCCTGATTGTGAACAATCTGCCCCTTGTAAAAACTCTGGCATTTAAGGTGCGTTATAAAATTGGATATGTCCTGCATAATCTTACAAAAGAATGAGTTCTATTTCGTAGTCCAGCAACTCAACGTCAAAGTGCCCACCTTCGACAAAATTCACTGCCTTTGATAACACCTCATTGGAGAAACGCTGGTCATTTGATGCCACACAAACGGCAATGGTTGCCACCTGCCACAAATCATTGTCCGCTACCTCCGCTGCAGAAACATTGAAATGATTGCGCAGTTGAGCAACGACGGACTTGACCTCCTGCCGCTTGCTTTTAAGCGACATATTTTCAGGCAGGCGCAGATGCAACTGTAATACACCGACATTCATGTTTTAAAATACGCTCGCCAATTCTCACCTATGCAGAAATTATAGCAGAAACGAGACGCCAAACAACGCAAACATGGAAAATTTACACTGGCTACACCTTATGTTATAATCTGCAAATTGCAGAGATAAGAAAAACTGGAGAACAAATTTGTTAGATTTACAGAAAAAAAGCGAAATCATTCAGAAAAATGCGCTCCATGAGGGAGACACCGGCTCAACCGAGGTGCAAATCGCACTGCTTACAGAGCGCATAACACAGCTGACACGCCACATGACCGCTTTCGGTCATGACTACCATTCAAAGCGCAGTTTGCTTCGTCTCGTCGGACAGCGCAGAAGGTTGCTTGCTTACCTGAACAAGGAAGATGTCAACCGCTACAAGAAGCTCGTCAAAGCTCTTGGCTTGCGCAAGTAAGACACGTTACATCCTAATAACCGACAAGGAGGAAGCAAATGGCTCAACCGTTTGCAGTAGAGGACACCATAGGTGGCCGTATACTTAGTATTGAAACCGGCAAATTGGCGGCTCAGGCGAGTGCCGCTGTCACGTTGCGTTACGGAGACACTGTTGTACTTGTAACCACATGCGTCAGCCCGCAGCCTCGCGAGGGAGTCGATTTTTTACCACTAACCGTTGACTACGAGGAAAGGCTGTATGCTGCAGGCAAAATCCCCGGCGGCTTCATACGCCGTGAAGGAAGGCCTTCAGAAGAGGCTATCCTAACCAGCCGCCTTACAGACCGCCCGTTGCGCCCGTTGCTGCCCAAAACATGGCGGCGTGAAATTCAGGTCGTAATCACAGTTCTCTCGACAGACCGCGAGAACGATCCGGATACGCTGGCGATTATTGGCGGCTCATGCACGCTTGGTATGTCTGAGGTGCCTTTTGAAGGTCCGGTGGGTGCATGCCACGTAGGCTATATTGACGGACAATACGTCATCAATCCTACCATGCCTGAAATGGCAAACAGTACATTGGACTTGGTTGTCGCATCATCCAAAACAGCAGTTGTTATGGTAGAGGCGGGAGCAAAAGAGATGCCGGAGGATATTATCACCGGTGCTATGAAGCTTGCTCATGAAGCCAATCAAAAACTGATTGCCATGCAGGAAAAACTGATTGCTGCCGTAGGTAAAATCAAAGAGACGGCTCCCCCGGCTTTTGGCAACGATGAGTTGAAAGCCGAGGTAGAACGAATACTCGCAGGACGTGTGTGGGATGCGCTTAATTTCGCCACCAAAGCTGAGCGCGAACCCAAGCTAAGCATTCTCAAAGCAGTGTTACTGGAGCAGCTAAAGGACAAGTACCCCGACAATGAAATTTTGGCGGCTTTCGACAACGTCATCCGGTATGCACTGCGTACCCACATACTAAAGTACGGAACAAGGGCCAACAACAGGCCGCTAACACAAATCCGTCAACTGTCATGCGACGTAGGGTTGTTGCCGCGCGTACACGGCTCAGGGCTCTTCACCCGCGGAGAAACCCAAGCCCTTTCCATCACAACACTTGGCTCAGCGCGCGACGAACAGCAACTTGACGGACTTGGCATATCTGAAAGTAAACGCTATATGCACCATTACAATTTCCCTCCGTTCTCCACCGGTGAAGTTAAGCGTGTAGGCTCCCCGGGACGCCGCGAGATCGGGCACGGAGCATTGGCCGAGCGCGCCATACTTCCGGTAATTCCGCCGGAGGAGGATTTCCCGTATACCATCCGCGTGGTATCTGAAATTATGAGTTCTTCCGGTTCTACTTCCATGGCCAGCGTGTGCGGTTCATCCTTGTCACTGATGGATGCCGGTGTGCCTATAAAAGCCCCTGTTGCCGGTATTTCCATGGGACTGGTTACCGGCGATAACGGCGAGTGGGTCGTGCTGACGGATATTGAAGGCATGGAAGATAACTACGGCGACATGGACTATAAAGTTGCCGGCACAATTGACGGCATAACCGCCCTGCAGCTGGACATCAAACTAAAAGGTGTCAGCTTGGAAATGCTGGAAAAGGCCATGTGGCAAAGCCGTGAGACGCGTTTGTTCATTTTGGAAAGCATGCGGGGCGCTATCGCACAAAGCCGCAGCGAGCTTTCCAAATACGCACCGCGCATGTACAAAATGGTAATTGACCAAGATAAGATCGGCACGGTCATAGGTCCTGGAGGCAAAACAATTCGCTCGATTACTGACGAGAGCAAAGCCACCATAGACATCGCCCCAGACGGAACTGTGATTATCGGCGCCGTTGATGAAGCATCTGCCAAAAAAGCTATGCGCATGGTTGAGGATCTCACGCGTGAGATTAAATCCGGTGAGGTTTTCACGGGTAAAGTAGTGCGCATTATGAACTTCGGTGCTTTCGTTGAGTTATTACCCGGAAAAGACGGCTTGGTGCATATCTCAGAACTGGAAAACCATCGGGTAGACAAGGTAGAAGACGTCGTCAAGATAGGCGACGAAATCACAGTAAAGGTAATTGAAATTGACAGCCAGGGACGCGTAAATTTGTCGCGACGCGCCTTGCTGGCTCCACCGGAAGGCGGCAATCAGGAGGGAAACGCACCTTTTCGCCCTCATAATCAGCAGCCGTCCGGAGGTTTCTCCAACAGACCACGTTTCTAGACGAAAGAATCAACCGCAGAGGTGAGAGCATGTCCAAGATAAGGGTCTTGGTACACGGA
Organism: Dehalococcoidia bacterium; assembly: GCA_009783135.1. Lineage (GTDB taxonomy): Bacteria > Chloroflexota > Dehalococcoidia > Dehalococcoidales > UBA1222 > WRNG01. The sequence continues at coordinate 12,597 of WRHS01000018.1, read as the reverse complement.
GCCCTAGGCAAAATGGGGCAAACAGTAATTACGGCTCTCAGGCAGGAGCCTGATATGGAACTGGTAGGTGCGGTTGACATCAGCGCCGTAACCAGCGACCTTTCGGCGCCGAATGGGTGTAGCATTCCATTGTCATGCGATATTGAGGCTATGCTGGGCGCACAACGACCAGACGTAGTGGTTGATTTCAGCACTGCCAAAGCTATGGAGCATTTGGCACAGGTCGTGCTCTCACATGGGGTGAGACTGGTAAGTGGAACTACCGGGTTGAACGAAAACGTTCTGAGCAAGATTGAGGCGCTGGCGAAAGAGTACAAAACCGGCGCAATAGTCGCGTCCAATTTCGCCATTGGCGCTCTGGTGATGCAGCATCTTGCTAAAATTGCCGCCAGATATTTCGATTATGCCGAGATCATTGAGGAGCATCATCAGTTCAAACTTGACGCACCATCAGGGACGGCTCTTTCCACGGCAAAATCCATGGTGCAATCGCGCGGTAAGGCTTTCATAGAACCGAATCAAAGCGGCACACAACAGGAAAGCAGGGGGCAGCAATTTGACGGCATATGCATACACAGTGTGCGCATGCCGGGTATTGTGGCGCGGCAGGAAATCCTGCTTGGCGGCATGGGACAAACACTCTCAATTAAACATGATGCAATTAACCGCGACTGCTATATGCCCGGCGTAATGCTGGCAATCCGCGAGATAGGCAAGCAAAATGGTTTGATTGTCGGTTTGGAAAAACTACTCGGTCTATAATTTTCTGAGGAGCCTCATATGAGCAAATACAGGGTGGCGATTGTAGGTGCCACAGGCATGGTTGGCAGTGAGTTTATAAAAATGCTGGAGCAGCGCAGTTTTCTTATAAGCGACATGCAACTGTTCGCATCAGACCGCTCGGCCGGTAAGAAATTATTCTTTTCCGGTGAGGAGTATGAGGTCAAGGAAACCGCCGAAGACTCCTTTCGCAACGTGGATTTCGCCTTCTTTTCAGCCGGCACCGATATCAGCAGGCACTTCGCGCCTATAGCCGCCAAAAGCGGTGCGGTCGTTATTGATAACTCAGCCGCTTTCCGCATGGACAGCAGCGTACCGCTGGTAGTTCCCGAAATAAATGCAGGGGATATTCAAAACCATCAAGGCATTATTGCCAATCCCAACTGTTCCACCATACAGATGGTTGTCGCGCTCTATCCACTGCACAAGGTCAATCCGATTAAACGCATAATAGTAACGACTTTTCAGTCTGTTTCAGGTACAGGGGTTGCAGCTATCGATGAGCTCACAGCACAAAGCACACAGGTGCTAAACGGGCAGAATACGACCCCACGCGTATATCCGCATCAAATCGCCTTCAACACACTGCCGCATATTGATATGTTTTTAGACAACGCCTACACCAAAGAGGAATGGAAAATGCTGGAGGAAACACGCAAAATCATGCATGCCGAGGATATACTTGTTTCGGCCACATGTGTGCGCGTGCCTGTACTCACCAGCCATAGCGAAGCTGTAAACATAGAATTTTCAGAGCCTATCTCAGCGGAGGAGGCGCGCGCATTGCTGTCACATGCCCCTGGCGTACAGGTGCTTGACGACCCAGATGCCAATCTCTATCCTACGCCATTGATGGCAGCGGGCACTGATGCCACGTATGTCGGGAGGATTCGCCGTGACGTATCGCACCCCAACGGGCTTGTGATGTGGGTTGTTTCCGACAATATCCGCAAAGGCGCAGCGCTCAATGCTGTACAAATTGCCGAAGAAATGGTTAACCGCAATTGGGTCAACCAGAGAGGTTAATATGAAAAACGCAAAATCATTGGGACGACTTATTACAGCTATGGTAACGCCATTCGACGAGAATGGTGCTGTAGATTACGAACAGGCCAAGAAACTGGCCAAAGCACTGATTGACTCAGGAAGCGACGGCATCGTCGTGGTTGGCAGCACTGGAGAGTCACCAACAGTCACATGGGAGGAAGAACACCGCCTCTTCCGCGAAATTAAATCAGTTGTCGGTGATAACGGATCAGTCATCGCTGGCACAGGCTCAAACTCCACAGAGGAGGCCAAGGAGAACACTATTCGCGCACAGGAATGGGGTGTTGATGCCTGCTTGCTGGTTGCACCATATTACAATAAGCCGACACAGGAAGGGTTGTATCAGCATTTCAAGACTATTGCTGAAAGCACCAAACTGCCTTGTATTCTGTATAACGTACCGGCAAGAACAGTCACCAGCATTTCGGCAGATACGATTATCAGACTGGCGCAAATTAATAACATTGTAGGTCTTAAGGAAGCCTCCGGAGATATGGAACAAGCCGCCCGCGTCATACGCGGCGCAGGTGAAATCCGCGATGACTTCGTGGTATGGAGCGGAAACGACGGCGACACCCTGCCAATGATGGCTCTTGGTGCGTATGGTGTGATTAGCGTTGCCTCGCATTTGGTCGGCCGGCAGATAAAGGAAATGATTTTGAGCTTTGTCTCAGGCAAAGCAGAGCGCGCAGCTGAGATTCACCGCGATTTGGTGCCTCTGTTCAAAGACCTGTTCATCATCTCCAATCCCATTCCCTTAAAGTATGCCCTAAACCATATTGGCTTCCGTGTCGGCGGGTTACGTCTGCCACTTACCGAAGCTGATGAGAAAACTGCCTCCTTGTTGCGCCAAACGCTTAAGCGCTACCAAATTGACTTGCCGATTGGGTAATGCAATTTATCATCCTCAGCAAGGAAAAATGTCTTGTTATATGGAAACACAAAACATGCAAAACGTAGGCATGTACCAACACTTTGGCTTTAAGCTGGTGCACTAAACTTGCATGCCAAGTGGCGGCCCTCCAATATATCTCTTGTTGCGACAGCCTTAGACACCTGTCATACGGCAAGGCATTGCATGACGGCGTTTGTAAAATAATTTCAAAAGCACCGCTGCGTAATTGGGCCCGTAAAAAATGATTATAAAATTGATATTGTGTTTTATTATCATTTACAATACAATCACTGAATAAAAACTTTTACGGAAGGGATACATCACATGGCATTCAAGAATACCTATCTTGAGGGAATTTTCAACAAGGTGTGTGCTAGAAATGCGAACGAGCCCGAGTTTCATCAGGCAGTCGAAGAGGTTCTGAAATCCCTAGAACCCGTCGTGGAAAAACGTCCCGATATAGTAAAAGCAGGAGTTATTGAACGCATAGTCGAGCCGGAAAGACAGATTCTATTCCGTGTGAGTTGGGTAAACGACAAGGGAGAAGTGCAGGTCAATCGCGGTTTTCGCATACAGTATAACTCTGCCATTGGACCTTATAAAGGTGGACTGCGGCTTCATCCATCAGTGAATGCATCAATCCTTAAATTCCTTGGGTTTGAGCAAACGTTCAAAAATTCACTCACCGGTCTGCCCATAGGTGGCGGCAAGGGTGGGTCTGATTTTGACCCCAAGGGCAAAAGTGACCTGGAAATTATGCGTTTTTGCCAAAGCTTCATGACCGAGCTTGCAAAACATATCGGTCCAGACACAGACGTCCCAGCCGGTGATATCGGCACAGGCGCACGCGAGATAGGTTACATGTACGGTCAATACAAAAGGCTGCAAAATGAGTTCACCGGCATACTGACAGGCAAGGGGTTGACGTATGGCGGTTCACTTGCAAGAACTGAAGCAACCGGTTACGGACTGTGTTATTTTACCGAGAAAATGCTCAATGACAATAATGACAGTTTCAAGGGTAAAGTCGTTGTAATATCCGGCTCAGGAAATGTCGCCATAAACGCCGCTGTTAAAGCCACGCAATTCGGTGCTAAGGTCATTGCCCTTTCGGACTCAGGCGGATATATCGTAGACAATAACGGCGTCAATATCGACGTCATAAACCAAATCAAACTGGTTGAAAGACTGCGTATTTCCGAGTACGCAAAACGCGTACCTGGATCAACTTACACAGAAAACTGCCATGGAATATGGAGCGTCAAATGCGACATTGCCCTGCCGTGCGCAACACAGAATGAACTCGACAAAGCGTCCGCCGATACCCTTGTTGGAAATGGCGTAATCGCCGTCGGGGAAGGTGCGAATATGCCATCAACACCCGAGGCAATAGACGTTTTCATCAATAACGGCATATTGTTCGGCCCTGCAAAAGCCGCGAATGCAGGAGGTGTGGCAACATCAGCGCTTGAAATGGCACAAAACTCCGCAAGGCTGTCGTGGACATTTGAAGAGGTTGATGCCAGGCTGAAGGACATCATGACCAACATCTATAAAAACTCCGCTAAGGCAGCCAAGGAATATGGCGCTGAAGGCAACCTCGTAATAGGTGCGAATATTGCGGGATTCTTAAAAGTCGCAGAGGCAATGATGGCACAGGGAGTCGCATACTAGACAACCGATTGTCTGTAACTACATGATTTTTCGAGAGCAAATTATTATAAGGAGTTGTAACTATGGCAGAATCTGAGATTACAATCAAAAGTACAAAGGCGGAAATAATGGAAGCGCTTAGGAGTGCGCAGAAAAGAGCAGAAGTGGCAGAGAGAGGAAGTCTTAATCCGGAAAAAGAAGAATGGGGCAAGATAGAGGCTAAAGCCATTGAAGGAACTAAAGCAGCGGTTGAGCAAAACATATTTTCCAAGGAATTAAACGCCAAATTCAGTGATTTGCAGGTAGCGATCGCTGCTGAGGAAAACAGGCTGTCCGAGCTTTATGATGTTGGGACGGAACTTCAGAAACTGGCATTGGCTATTGAAGCTGGCAAAGAAAAGATTGCCAAGCTTGAGTTGGAAAAAGCAGAAAAAGAAAACGCTATAGCTAAAAGCATTGAAACGCTTAATGCTGAATACGACGCCCACGTAAAAAAACTAAAGGTTGACAGGGAGCGTGAAAACGAAGAGTTTCAGTATAATTTGGCGAGAGCCCGCGAAAAAGAGGAAAATGTATGGGCAGACAAATGCGCGGTACGTGAAGCTGAACTGTTAAAACACGAGGCACAAGCAAAAGAATTGTTATCCGATGCTGAAGCAAAAGCTGAATATATGAACTCCCTCGAGGAAAAGGTAAAGAATATCCCCAATCTACTGCAAGCAGAAAAGGATTCAGCCATTCAGTCAACAACAGAAGCGCTTCAAAGGGAATTTGAGTACAAATCAGCTTTAACTGGCAAAGACAGTCAGAATTCTATTTCGCGGCTGGAAGACAAAATATCATTTCTCGCAAAAGAGCTCGATAGTTCGAATAAGTTGGTGGAGACCTTGCAAGCCAAACTTGATAAAGCATATGTGGAAATACGCGAGCTGGCCACAAAGACAGTTGAATCAGCCAGTGGAGTTAGAATTATAGGCAGCGGCAGCGAAAATAAGAATGCCTAACAAGCAATCTTTTTAGAAAGATTTTGAGGTCCCGCCCAAGTTGGTAGTTGTGAATAGCAAAAAGGAGAGGTTTATCGCCTCTCCTTTTTAGCTTGACAGATGCCTTAAATGGCTAGATTACCGGCTTCAACTGAATAACCTGCTCACGTGAAGGACCGCAGCAAGCCATGCTTACGTCACAGCCGATGAGTTCCTCAATGCGGCGCACATATCGCTGTGCCTCAATTGGCAGGTCAGCAAAATTGCGCACGTGTGTAATAGGCTTATCCCAGCCGGGCAGTTCCTCATACACCGGCTGGCATTTCTCCAAATCAGCCACACTGGCAGGGAAATAGTCAATGCGCTGCCCGTTTAGATCGTAAGACGTGCATATTTTCAGCGCCGGCATGGTATCAAAGACGTCCAAACGCGTAAGCGCAACCGATGTCAGACCATTGATGAAACAGCTGAAGCGCGCTGCCACTGCATCAAACCAGCCGATGCGGCGCGGACGACCAGTGGTAGTGCCAAACTCATGCGCAATATCGCGTATGGCATCACCTGTCTCATCCATCAACTCCGTGGGCATGGGACCATTTCCAACGCGGGTACAATACACCTTAAAAATACCCAAAAGCTTATCAATACGGCTGGGTGCAATACCGGCACCCAATGCTCCACCTGCAGTAAGAGGCGAAGAAGAAGTGCCGTAGGGATAAGTGCCAAAATCAGGATCAAGCAAAGCTCCCTGCGCTCCCTCCAGTATCACCATCTGCTTTTTCGCTACGGCCTGACCCAATAACACCACTGTATCTTTAATAAACGGCGCTAAGAAGTCGGCATATGCGCAGTACTCGGAATATATCTGCTCGTATGACACGGGTGGCGCGCCATACACGCTGGTGAAAAGGGTGTTCTTGCTTTCCAGCACCATAGCCAAGCGCTCACCCAGCGCCGCTTTATCAAGCAGGTCACAGGCGCGTATGCCCAAGCGGTTGGTCTTGTCTGCGAATGCCGGGCCAATACCACGCTTTGTGGTGCCAAGTGCTTTGCCGGCACGTGACTTTTCCTCCAACTCGTCGAGTAACAGGTGATAAGGCATCACAAGATGCGCACGGTCACTTATAACAAGGTTGCTTGTATCCACGCCGGATCTGTTCAGCCCTTCTATTTCCTGCTTTAACACCGCAGGGTTGATGACCACACCATTACCTATAACACACAGTACTCGACTGGAGAAAATACCAGCCGGAACCAAATGCAGCTTAAACTCACCAAGGTGGTTAATCACTGTATGCCCTGCATTATCCCCACCTGAGAAACGCACCACCACATCGGCAGTTTCTGCAAGTTGATCCACAACTTTGCCTTTACCCTCATCACCCCATTGACCACCTACGATTGCAAGAACCGGCATAATAATCCTCCCTTTTTTACCGCTTATACAAAACCTATTTTGCAGTCTGCAATTTGCGCCAGACAACATATGCGCGCTGTAGCGCTGTAATTAGGCTGAAAACAGCCACAATAGCCACAGCAATGATAACCTGATTAATAATTAACCCCAAGGCAATAACAATAACCCGCTCGACACGTGTAAACCAACCCTCAGAGCTCTCAACCCCCATACCCTCGGCGCGGGCACGTATATAACTCACAGAAAACGATAGCAATAAGGTAGCACCACCCAAAGCCGCCCCCCATTCCGATCCGTTCTTGGCCATAACATATATGATACTGACAAGCACAACGCCCTCAGAAAAGCGATCCAGCGTTGAGTCCAGTACTGCACCAAAGCGGCTAACCCGCCCTGTATGGCGGGCAAGAGCCCCGTCAAAGGCATCCATAATACTAGCCACCAGTACACCTATACCGCCCCACAGAAAATATTGCATAGCCACCAAAAAAGACGCACCACAAATAAGTGCAAAACCAAACCATGTAATAACGTTTGGCGTCAGCGGAGTATGCGAGAGCGCTTTCGCCACCGGAGTGGTGAAATGCACGCCAATATTTCTGCGCCAATCGGAATTAGCCATGATACATGCTTTCTCTAGTCAGACGAGACATAGGCTCCCTGCACCATGCAGTTTTCCTGGGAAAGTCTGCCATCGGATGCCTGCACATAATAATCCAATATGCGCCGTGCCACTACCGGCCAGTCATACTGCTGCACTGTTTTCAGCCCACATGCCCCCATGCGTGCGCATAATGCCTTGTCATTAATAAGACGGTGCAGAGCCTCTGCCAATGCCACACTGCTGTGCGGCGGGACCATCAAAGCCTGCTCCTCATGCTTTACCACTGAGGCATAACCCGGGTTTGATGAGGCAACGATAGGCTTACCCAAGGCCATGGCCTCAAGCAACACAATGCCAAAACTCTCCTTACCGGTAGCTGGTGCACAGAAAATATCAGCCGTCTGGTAATAGCGCGGTAATTCATCGTAGCTTACGCCGCCGGTGAATACAACATCCTTCAAATGCTGAAAACGCACCAACCATTCATAGCGCTTGCGCAAGGTAACCCCAGGGCCAACGATAATCAAGCGGATATTGGGATACTCCTTTTTGAGCCTCGCATAAGCACTCAGCAAATACTTAACTCCTTTACGTCTTTCCAATCGCCCCACAAATAAGATGTTGATTTTGCCGTCATCGTAGCCCGGCATGGGAAGAACCTGCGGATTAAAGTGGCATAGGTCCACACCATTGGGGATTACGGTGAACTCACCCCGAACATGAGCGCTGGCGTATTGTTTTGCCGGCTCGGATACGGCGATATGCCCCGCCAGTTTGCGATTGCGCCGATGCAGCAGTAAAGTTGTAAGCGGCCAACCGACCCAGTAGACAGATCGACTGGCATAGGCATGAAACGTACCAATGTTCAATCCATCTGAAAATCGCAGGACAGCGCTACACAACATAGGCATGAAAGGCTCATGCAAATGCACCACATCAAAGCGCTCGCGTGCAAGGACTTTCTGTATCGTTGGGGCAAGGTGAAGCGATATGCTGATGCGGCTTATGGAGCCGCTGGCAGGTATGGAGCGCGGTTTGCCGATAGGAATGAAGCGCTCCCCTAAAGTAACCCAATTTTTACGCGCGGCAGGAGCAATGACGCGTACGTCATGCCCAAGCTTGGTAAACTCTTCATCTAAGGCACGTATATGGCTGACTACCCCACCTGGGTGGGCAAAGTCATAAGGAGACACCAGCGCAATTTTCATTCGTGCTGCCGAAAGTTGCAGACCCTAATCCCAATTTAAAATCAGGACGCGGTCGCAGCTTCACCTGATTTGCCGGATTTCGACATTTCCGTGATGAAAGCCTCCACATTGTTGTGGGCCACATCATCGGTATATTGTACAGGGGGTGATTTCATAAAATAGGATGACGGAGCGGTAAGCGCACCCTTGAGACCGTTATCCAACGCAAGCTTGGCACAGCGCACCGCATCAATAATCACACCAGCCGAGTTCGGGCTGTCCCACACCTCAAGCTTGGTCTCCACCAACAAAGGTACGTCACCAAAGGTGCGGCCTTCCATGCGAATATGGCAGAACTTGCGGTCCTGAAGCCAAGGCACATAGTCTGATGGTCCGACATGTACGTCATCGGGTTCCATCTTGTAATCCAACTGCGAGGTGACGGCATTCGTCTTGGAAATTTTCTTGGATTCCAGGCGCTCGCGCTCAAGCATATTGAGGAAATCGGTATTGCCGCCGAAATTAAGCTGATACGTACGCTCCAGTTTGACTCCGCGGTCCATAAAGAGGCGCGTAAGCACGCGATGCACAATGGTCGCACCAACCTGACTCTTGATGTCATCACCGATAATAGGCAGACCTTTTGACTCGAATCTCTGCTGCCAGTATTTCTCGCGGGCAATAAACACCGGAATACAGTTCACCATGGCGCAGCCCGCATCAAGAATCTGCTCAACATACCATTTTGTGGCCTCTTCGGAACCAACTGGTAAATAGTTGATAACCACATCAGTCTTGGTATCTTTCAGGATTTTGACAATATCTGCAGTTGAGCCGGGAGCCTTCTCAATAATCTGTGAAAGGTACTTGCCAAGCCCATCGTGGGTCATGCCACGCTCAACCTTTACACCAAGGTTTGGCACGTCAGAAAACTTGTACGTGTTGTTGGGTTTGGAAAAAATGGCCTGCGACAGGTCTTTTCCAACTTTATTCTTGTCAATATCAAACGCAGCCACAAAATTGATATCAGAGATGTGATAGCCACCCAGATTGACATGCATCAATCCCGGAACAATATCAACATCCTTGGACTTCTTGTAAAAGGTAACACCCTGTACAAAAGAAGAACAACAATTTCCAACACCGATAATGGCAACATTAATCTTTCCCATTAAATTATCACCTCTTAAAATAGTTTAGAACCCTCGCCTAAGATGAACCCTACTTGTGTTACAACCCACGCAATATACCTGTTACAAGGCACATTGTCAACACACGCTACACACCTAAATCAATGGCCCATACTTTCAGCATTTCCAGCCACATTATAGCATAACGCGCCAAGGACACTCATGATATCAAAATAACAGTTGGGCATATCAAACAATTTTGGTAGTTCTGATGCAGCGTCAGCGACTGGCTATGCGTAACCTTGAAACACCTTCTTCGGATGCCACATGGCCGCGTCAAGGTCGTATTGCAGTATCGCCACAAAATGCCCGTCCGCATCATAGGTGCGCAAACACGAGGTCTCAGGTGGAACTTGTAATGCAAGTGCCTCACCGCAACGCACTGCTTGAGTCTGGACATCAGAGAGCTCAAGTTGCGGCCACAACGACAGCACGCTATCCATTGGTTGCACCAAACGACCCCAGTTTTTTTCAGCCACGCTCGCTTCCAGTTCGTCCAATGAAATAGCCTGCTTTACATCAAACGGCCCATAAGACGTGCGTATCAGCCCCACAATATGCCCCCCGCAACCCAGTGTCTGTCCCAACTCATGCGCCAGCGAACGGATGTACGTGCCTTTGCTGCACTCAATTTCCAGTTCCAGCAGGGGAGGTGCAAAACTCAACAGTTTCAAGCGGTAAATACTCACCGAGCGGCTTTGAAGTTCCACCTTGCGGCCCTCGCGCGCAAGCTTATAAAGCGGTTGCCCCTTATACTTAAGCGCAGAATACTCAGGCGGAGCTTGACTAATCTCACCGCGAAAAGGCTCAAGCGCCCGCTCAACTACCTCGCGTGTGACAGCAGAAAAATCACCGCGCCCTGTAACAGCACCCTCAACGTCATAGCTGTCTGTGGTGACGCCCAGCATAATGCTGGCATGATAAGTCTTGTGATACTGCATTAGATACTCGGATAAACGTGTCGCCTGCCCCAAAAATATGGGCAGCACGCCGCTTGCCAGCGGGTCAAGTGTGCCCCCGTGCCCAACCTTTGAAACCCCTGTAAGCCTGCGTACACGCGCCACAACTGCAAAGGAAGTCGGACCGGAAGGCTTATTTATGTTAAGTATGCCATTCATACGAAAACAACATTATTTGATAGACAGAGCAGGCAAACCAATTGCCACAGAACGCGTAAGCCGTCTAAGTCAGCTTTGATACTCTTGCTTGACCTGATCCAATAACTCCAAGATATGCGCCCCGTGCTCAATGGAATTATCCCATTGAAAATCCAACTCAGGCGTATAGCGCAGGCGTAAATTTCTGGATAATTCGCCACGCATAAAGCTTGAGGCGCTTGCCAGCGACTTAAGCACCTTGTCCTTTTCTTCCTCTCCACCCAAGGAACTGACATACACACGGGCATACTTAAGATCAGCTGCAATATCCACGCTTGTGATAGAGATCATACCTGACAAACGCGGGTCTTTCACCTCACGGCGCAGCAGTTCGGCAAGTTCCTGTCTAATCAGACTGTTTAAGCGTTCCAAGCGATGCGCCATTTAGTCATCCACTTTCTCTTTATGATAAAACTCAAGGATATCACCCGTCTGAAATCCGTTGAAACTATTCAGGCTAAGACCGCATTCATAACCGGCTGCAACGTCACGTACGTTCTCTTTGAAGCGGCGCAGGCTTGATACCGTTGTGTCAGCCAGCACTTTATCGGCACGGCTAACACGCACACGACTATCACGCCGGATTTTGCCATCCATCACGAACAAACCGGCAATCTGCGTTTTTTTGGCACCGGTGAATACCTCTTTTACATTGGCATGCCCGTCCACAACCTCATGGAATTCCGGCTCACGCAAACCCTTAATTGCGCGTTCCACGTCATCAATCATCTCATAGATAATCTGGTAGCGCCGCAGGTCCACCTTTTCGGCATCGGCAAGTCGCTGTACATTTGACTCCACGCTGGTATTGAAGGCAATTACAATGCCCTTGGAGGCAATTGCCAAGTTGACATCATTCTCATTGATGTTGCCTGATGCAACATGCACAATGTTGACCTTGATATCAGGCGTGCTGAGACGCTCAAGAGATACCTTGATAGGCTCAATAGAGCCCTGAACATCAACCTTGAGCACTACAGGTAACTCTTTCGCCTGTCCAGCGTTGATTTTATCGAAGATATTGGAAAGGCTGACCGGCTTGGCCAGCTGCGATACCTCTTTGCGATATTCCTCTTCCAAAGTGCGCGCATGGCGCTCGCTTGTGGCCACAAGAACCGTATCACCAACCTGAGGCACACTGTGAAGCCCCAGAATAGACACAGGGGTTGCCGGACCCGCCTTGCGCAACTGCTTACCGACATCGTTGTACATAGCCTTTACTTTGCCCGATGTAGCGCCGGCGACAATCATATCACCCGTGCGCAGTGTGCCGTCATGCACAAGCACGGTTGCCATAGCACCCTTGCTTTTGTCCATGCGCGCCTCAATAACCACACCCTTGGCAGACCCCGCCGCATCGGCGCGCAGGTTTTCCATTTCAGCCACAAGAAGGATATTTTCCAGCAAAGTCTCAATGCCCTGTTTGGTTTTGGCAGAAACAGGTACCGAAATGGTATCACCACCCCAATCCTCAACCAGCAATTCCGCCTCAGCCAACTGTTTTTTCACAACGTCCGGGTTAGCTGATGCCTTATCCATTTTATTGATAGCCACAATAATGGGCACACCGGCGGCCTTGGCGTGAGCGATGGCCTCCAGAGTCTGCGGCATGACGCCGTCATCTGCGGCAACCACCAATACGGTAATATCCGTTACCTGCGCACCGCGCGCACGCATGGCAGTG
>WRHS01000017.1 GCA_009783135.1 Dehalococcoidia bacterium | reverse complement strand
CGTTATAACATTTAACGCCACAGCGGATATCAAGGCATACTCCGAAGGAAACCTTCCGGCAATTCACGCCTCAAACAATAATGCCGGCAATGGATACTATGTCAATGCTATGCTCGACAACCCAATATCATCGACAGCGAGCCGTACGCTTAAGGTCTACAACAATAACAGCGAAACTAACACCCTTACCCTGCCTGCCGGTTTTAGAGCTTTCGGATATAGCACCGGCGCCGTGTTAACACAGAATGATAATATACATGCCTACAACAATACCACATTACTCGGCATAATCGTACGTAAGGCTGACAATAATGCGCTGATATATTCAATAAAAACCTTGGGCGGATACAATGCCCACAACTCCAATGCTGGCGACGGCGTTCTACCAGTTAAATTTGAGGAGTATTTCAGCGTTCAGGTTACCTTTGATAAGAACACAACTGATACCTCCGTTGTGGGTCCGACACCTGATTCCAAAACGGTACTTTTCAATATGGCCTACGGAAATCTGGCCAGCATTTCGCGCACAGGTTACAACTTCGATGGCTGGTATACCGCAACTTCGGGCGGCAGCCTCGTTACTGATATTACCAACGTTTCCAATCCGGCGGCTCACACCCTTTATGCCCACTGGACGGCTAAGAGTGGCATCCTTGTTACCTTTGATAAGAACACTTCAGACTCCGTAATCGGACCTACACCACCCTCCAAGACGGTAACATTTGACGCAACTTACGGTACACTAGCTACTGTTTCGCGCACAGGTTATGACTTTGTTGGCTGGTACACCGAGGTTGTAGACGGCAGTCTCGTTACAGCATCCACCACCGTTACCAACGACGAGAATCACACGCTTTATGCCCACTGGTCGGTTAAAACGGATATCGTCGTTACGTTTAATAAAAACACAAGCGGTACCGTAACAGGACCCACGCCATCTTCAATAACAGTTACCTTCGGTGCGGCATATGGCACGCTGTCCAGCATCTCCCGCATCGGTTACACCTTTGACGGCTGGTACACTGCGGCATCAGGCGGCAACCTCGTTGAGGACACCACCACAGTTACCAACGCCGAGAACCACACGCTTTATGCGCACTGGACAGTAAAAAGTGGCATAGTTGTCACATTCGACCCCAACGGTGGCAACACACCGTCACCCACCTCAATAAGCGTTATATTCGATGCAGCGTATGGCAGCTTGGCTACTGTTACTCGCACGGGTTACAACTTTGATGGTTGGTATACCGCAGCTTCAGGCGGCACAAAAATTACTGATACGAGCATCGTTTCCAACGCCGAGAACCACACACTTTATGCTCACTGGTCCGCTAAGGACGATATTGTCGTATCATTCAACTCCAACGGCGGCAATACACCATCCATGGCTTCAAAAACTGTTACCTTTGATGCAGCCTATGGCAGTCTAGCTACTGTTACGCGCACGGGTTACAACTTCGATGGCTGGTATACCGCAGCTTCCGGCGGTACAAAAATTACAGATGCGAGCATCGTTTCCAACGCCGAGAACCACACACTTTATGCCCACTGGACAGCTAATGACATCGTCGTAACCTTTGACTCCAACGGCAGCGGCACTCCGTCACCCACATCCAAAACCGTTACCTTTGATGCACCCTACGGCGATCTGGCCAACATTTCACTCACAGGTTATAAATTCGATGGTTGGTACACTGCGGCGACAGGCGGAGACCTCGTCACCGAGGGCACCATTGTCACCAACGCCGAAAACCATACCCTTTATGCTCATTGGTCAGTCATCGGCGACATCACTGTTACCTTTAATAAAAACACTACCGGCGTTGTTACAGGTCCTGACCCTGCGTCCAAGATGGTTACTTTCGGCGTAGCCTACGGCTCACTGGCATCCATCTCGCGCATCGGTTACACTTTCGGCGGCTGGTTCACCGATGCTGCCTGCACTACGGGTAATGAGATTACGTCCGCTTCTCCTGTGACCAATGCTTCGGCTCACACCCTTTACGCCAAGTGGACTGCCAAGAGCGGTATCGTTGTCACATTTGACTCCAATGGCGGCAATACTCCGTCACCCGCATCCAAGACTGTCACCTTTGATGCGGACTATGGCAGTTTGGCCACTATTTCACGCACAGGTTATAACTTCGATGGTTGGTATACCGCAGCAACAGGCGGCAGCCTCGTTACTAGCACTACAAAGGTTTCCAACCCTGATAATCACACGCTTTATGCTCACTGGACTGCCAAGAACGATATTGTTGTAAGCTTTGATTCCAACGGCGGCGACGGTCCTACCCCCACGGCCAAGAGCGTTACTTTCGACAGCCTTTATGGCACTTTGGCAAACGTTTCGCGCTATGGCTACAACTTCACGGGCTGGTATACCGCAGCTTCGGGAGGCAGCCTTGTTGATGACACCACTACTGTTACCAATCCTGACAACCATACTCTTTATGCTCATTGGTCGGCCAAAAACGACATAGTCGTTGAGTTCAACGCAGGCGGCGGCAACACCCCATCCCCTGAGTACAAACTCGTTTCTTTCGGTGCCGCCTACAGTACATTGGCCAGCGTTTCGCGCACGGGCTATAACTTTGAAGGCTGGTACACTGCGGCAATAGGTGGCACACTCGTTAGCGCCTCCACAACAGTCACCCGTGCCGAGAACCACATTCTATATGCGCATTGGTCAGCCAAGAGCAATATAGTTGTCAGCTTCAACTCAAACGGCGGCAGCACACCATCACCCACATCCAAGACTGTCACCTTTGATGCAGCCTATGGCAGTCTTGCCACCGTTTTCCGCACTGGTTATACCTTTATCGGTTGGTTTGATGCACAGACGGGCGGAAATCTTGTCGGTGCCGCAACCATCGTTTCCATCCCTGATAACCACACGCTCTATGCCTACTGGTCGCAGGACATCCCCTCCTCCGTCACCGTAACTTTCGACTCCAATGGCGGCAGTCCTGCCGTGCCGCCATACAAAGCTGTCGTCACTGGTGAGTCCTACGGCACTCTTGCCAGTGCCACCAGATACGGTTATACATTTGACGGCTGGTATACCATGGCTAACGGCGGCAGTCTCGTTACTGACAGCACAGTCGTTGGCGCCAGCACCAACCACACCCTTTATGCCCACTGGACGCCCGTAAGCGGCATTATAGTCTCCTTCGACTCCAACAGTGGCGATACAGCATCACCTGAGTACAAGACGGTCACATACGGCGTTGCCTATGGTGCTCTGGCTACTGCCACCAGAACGGGTTACACCTTCCGCGGATGGTTTGATGCCCCGATCGGTGGAACGCAGATAAGCACAACCACTATAGTAACCAATGCCGCGTCTCACACGCTTTATGCCCACTGGACGGCAAAGAACGACATTGTTGTATCATTCAACTCCAACGGCGGAGGGACTCCTTCAGTAGCCTCTAAGACTGTTACCTTTGATAGCCCATACGGCACGCTTGCCACGGTATATAGGGATGGTTATGAGTTCCTTGGCTGGTTTACCTCAGCCTCAGGCGGCACTCTTGTTGCCACCACAACTTTGGTATCCAACCCGTCGAACCACACCCTTTACGCCCACTGGTCTGCCAAGAATGATATTGTTGTCACCTTTGACCCCAACGGCGGCAACACACCTTCCATAGCTTCCATTGACGTGGTTTTTGGAAGCGCCTACGGCACTTTGGCTACTGTTGCCAGATACGGTTATACCTTTGATGGCTGGTATACTGATCAGGTCGGCGGAACTCTCATTGGCAGCACTTCCATTGTGAGCATAAGTTCAAGCCATACTCTATTCGCGCATTGGTCAGCCAAGAACAATATCGTCGTCAGCTTCAACTCAAACGGCGGCAGCATCCCATCACCGGCATCCAAGACGGTTACCTTTGACCGCCCATACGACACCCTTCCCACTGTTTTGAGAGCGGGTTATACGTTCATGGGTTGGTTCACAGATCAAACCGGCGGGGCTCTCGTCACTGCCGCAACAATCGTTTCCAATGCCGACAACCATACCCTTTATGCGCATTGGGCGCCCAGGGACGATATCGTTGTAACCTTCGACAAGAACACAACGGACGCCTCTGTCAGCCCCAATCCGGCAAGCATGTTAGTTAGCTTTAACTCTGCCTACGGCATGCTCGCCTCAATCTCGCGCACGGGTTATACATTCCTCGGATGGTTCGATGCCCAGACAGGCGGCAATCTGATTAGTTCCACAAGCATCGTTTCCAACCCAAACAACCATACACTCTACGCCCATTGGGCACTCAAGAGCGGTATTGTCGTAACCTTTGATAAGAACACGACGGACACCTCTGTGGCAGATCCCACGCCGGCTTCCATAACCGTTACGTTTGGCGCCGCTTACGGCACACTGCCCGGCATATCCCGTGCAGGTTATACATTTGACGGCTGGTATACGGCGGCTACAGGCGGTAGCCTCGTCACTGCCACGACTGTCGTCGCTGAGACTGACGACCATACCCTTTATGCCCACTGGTCCGTCAAAAACATAGTTGTAACATTCAACACTAATGGTGGCAACGCCCCGTCGCCTGCATCAAAGACCGTTATTTATGGCTCGGCATATGGTGCGCTGGCAACAACATCCAGAACAGGTTATACCTTTGACGGCTGGTACACCGCAGCTTCCGGCGGGACGCTCGTTACGGCCGACACCGTCGTCACCAATCAAAGCGATCACACCCTTTATGCCCACTGGAGGGCTATCAGCGGGATTGTGGTCACCTTCAACTCAAATGGCGGCAGCACTCCGTCACCTGCGTCAAAAACTGTTACTTATGGTGCGGCATATGGTGCGCTGGCCACTGTTACCAGAACGGGATATATCTTCACCGGCTGGTATACGGCGGCATCAGGCGGTTCGCTCGTCACAGCATCAACCGTCGTGTCCAACGCGAACAACCACACGCTTTATGCCCAGTGGGTGCAGGACAGCGTCAAGTCTATTGTCATCACATTTGATGCGAACACGGAAGACCCCACTGTCGTCGGGCCTATACCAACAAGCAAAATTGTCTACTTCGGCGTTTTGTATATCGCACCTTACGGTGATCTGGCTACCATATCACGCCCTGGTTATACATTCGGCGGTTGGTATCTCAGCGCTGACTGCACAGGTGCTGAAATTACGGCATCCACTGTTGTGGCCACTCAAAGCGACCATATCCTCTATGCCAAATGGGTGCCCAACAACAACATCAGCTACGTTGTGCATTACTACCTTGCTGGTACAACCACTCAGGTTGCACCTGACAAGGTGGTTAACAACCGTACCATGGGTGAGTCCGTAACTGAAAATGCCATTACTATTACCGGTTACACCGCAGTTGCACCCACATCCGTTACAAAGGTACTGGCAGCATCGGGAAATGAGTTCATCTTCTATTACACCCAAAACGTTGTGCAACCTACCCGCTATACCGTGACAGTTGAGGACAGTGCAGCCAGCCCGAATGGTTCCGGAAGCTATGAGGCAGGCGTCACTGTTACCATCAATGCCGGCGTAAGAGATGGTTATACCTTCACCGGCTGGACGGTTGTTTCTGGTGGTGTGAGCGTTGCCAACAGTGCCACAGCGTCATTCACCATGCCGGCAAGAGATGTGGTTGTGAGGGCTAACTGGGAGGCAACCGCAGCAACTCAGCCGCCGCCGACATCTCCACAGCCTCCTCCAACATCCGGTATCACCACGCCTCCTGCCACTACCGACGAAAGCAGTGGCAGCAAATGGGCACTGCTTAACCTGATCCTCTGCTGCATCGGTGCTGCGGCTGCTGTGCTCACATTGGCTCGTGTCTTCATTCAGAAGAACAAGAAAACCAACCTCTTTTGGCTACTGGCGGCTATTGTTGCCGGCATAGCCGGAGTCGTGGTCTTCCTCCTAACCGGGGATATGAAAAATCCTATGACTTTCGTGGACCTCTGGACCATCGTCAACGCCGTCATTCTCATACTTGGTTCTGTTGGCGCAGCTTTGACTATCAAGCACCATAAAAATAAAGAACGTCACCACTCATAGTGCGAAATAACAAATATAAAAAGGAGACACTATCATGTTGAAATGCAAAAACTGTAACTCGACCCAAATTACCAAAAGCGGTAAGGTAAACAACAAGCAGCGATACCATTGCAAAGTGTGCGACTGCCACTTTACCGAAGGAGACGGCAGAACCAATGAGCGCGTTGCCATTAAGAAAGCCCTGTGCGTCATCCTCCATGCATCAGGTAAGGCTTCCTACCGCATGCTTGCCAAGATTTTCGATACCTCACCGTCTTTGACATATCGCTGGATTGCTGAGGCAGGATGCCAGCAGCCGAACAATGAAACGCACGGCGGAATCAAACATATGGAATTCGACAAACTCAGCGATTATATCAAGACCAAAGAATCGTCATTTGATTCCACCAAACCGCTTGCTGTCGCAGCCGGTGAGTTATGGCCCGGATACTCCGCCATTGTCCTGCTGCAGCATATTAACGGCTCCAAAATCAGAAAATTAGATATCTAGCGCATTTCAGGCTCTCCGACAAATGTCGGAGAGCCTGAAATTTTGGCAACAACTGTGCATCGTTTCCGCAATGATGCGTCATTGCCTGCCCAATGCTAAAAGTCCTATAAACGAGACCTTGCCCGATCCAAATGGCTTTTAGATTGGACAAAAATCGTGAAGCTATTCATTCTTGGATAAAACCATAGAAGTGATATGAGCACAAACATTTCTGGATACACTGTCAGTACATATGGTATTGTAAATACCATATGTGAGGTAATGAACTAATGGAAAGCGCAAAATTGCTTATCACCAGAAATAACCAAGCCGTCAGATTGCCAAATGAGAATCACTTTTCAGAAAGTGAAGAGGGCACACAAGGAACCTATACCTCGACCATATTATTCCCAATAGAGAAGGCGTGGGGAACATTTCTTGAAGGGCTGGAGAGTTTTACGGATGATTTTTTACCTAACGGGCGCGAACAATAGAACGCAATATTAGACATGTATGCCAAAAAGACGCGCAATGAAGCTAAGCTGGCATAATCCGCCACAGTTGCCCCACCATCGCTCTTCGCGTTATAATTCCTGCATTGGAGTAGGAAATTATGAAACTTGACCGTGAAGAAGTAATGCATATTGCAGCGCTGGCAAAATTGGGCATGACCGAAGAAGATGTTTCCACTTTCAGCGTACAACTTTCCGAGATATTGGAAAGCTTCGAGGTTCTAAACAGCGTGGATACCACAGGGGTCCCTCCCACAGCTCAACCAAACTCATTATGTAATGTAATGCGAGAAGACGCCGTAACTCCTTCCCTGTCATCATGTGACGTGCTGGCGAACGCCCCGCGCAAAGATGGCGAGTTTTTCCGCATACACGCGGTGTTGGAATAGAAAGGAGCGAGCATTGACAAACCCTGAACAATTGACTATTCACGAAGCGCATAAACTGCTTATCACAAAACAGGTTTCGTCCGTAGAATTAACCAAAGCCGTACTTGCGCGCATACAGGCAGTGGACTCCAAGGTGCGCGCATTCTTGACTGTCACCGAAGAGTTGGCTCTGCAACAGGCAGCGCAGGCTGACAAACGCATTGCAGATGGCAACTGCAGTCCACTCACAGGTATTCCGGCCGTAATAAAAGACCTCATATGCACCAAAGGCGTACGCACCACCTGCGCATCAAAAATGCTGGAGAATTTCGTGCCGCCTTATGATGCCACAGTTATCGAAAAGCTTTATGCCGAGGGGATGGTACTGGTCGGCAAAGCCAATATGGATGAGTGTGCCATGGGCTCATCAACCGAAAACTCAGCCTTTTTCCCCACACATAACCCTTGGGATTTAGAGCGCGTACCTGGCGGCTCATCCGGTGGTGCGGCAGCGGCCATTGCCGCGAAGGAAAGTTTTTATGCCCTCGGCTCTGACACCGGAGGCAGCATACGCCAACCGGCAAGTTTTTGCTCTATAACAGGACTGAAACCAACCTACGGTCGCGTCAGCCGCTACGGAGCGATTGCTTACGCCTCGTCCCTTGATCAGATCGGTCCCATGACACAGGACGTAGAGGACGCAGCCATCGTAATGAACGTCATCTCAGGGCATGACGAGCGCGATTCAACCTCTGTCCCATGCGACGTGCCAGATTATACTAAAGCATTGGGCAAAGACATTAAGGGTATGCGCATAGGTATTCCGCGCGAGTACTTTGTTGACGGCATACAGCCGGAGGTAGCCGGCACTATAAAAACTGCCGTCGCCAAGTTGGAAGAGATGGGAGCGTGCGTTGACTGGGACGTCAGCCTGCCAAGTACGCCTTATGCCCTGGCGGTATACTACATCATCTCTCCGTCAGAGGCATCAGCCAATCTGGCGCGCTACGATGGCGTGAGATACGGCTTCTCATATAAGGAAGCCCGCAGCATGTGGGAGTCCATAGAAAAAACACGCCAGTTCGGTTTCGGACCGGAGGTAAAACGTCGCATCATGCTGGGCACTTATGCCCTCAGCGCCGGATACTACGACGCATATTATCTGAAAGCACAAAGGGTGCGCACGCTCATACGCCGTGAGTTTGACAGCGCTTTCGAGAAATACGATGCGCTAATAGCACCGACGTCACCTAGCGTACCATTCAAGATCGGCGAAAAAACCAATGATTTGATGCAGTTATATCTTTCCGATGTCTGCACCATGCCCATCAATATCGCAGGCGTACCGGCCATTTCCATACCTGCCGGCTTTGTTGACGGATTACCCGTTGGGCTCCAAATTATCGCCAAGCCGTTCGCTGAGGAAACAATTTTACGCATAGCGCATGCCTATGAGCAGGCAACCGGCTGGCAGCAACGCAAAGCACCAATTTAACAACGGATTATCTCAAATATTTCGCTGGGGGCAACGATGTCAGAGCAAACTGAATGGTATGGTAATTTGGAAGCCAAAGTGGAAACGCTCAAGGCACAGTTGGGCGCGGATGCGCGCGATTACTACCTCGGTCGTTTCCTCAAAATTGCACGTCGCATAGGCGAGTTTGCCGCAGACTGCCCGCACTGCCGCGAGTTTCAAACGCTCATGGATAACATGATTAAAGACTTGTCTTATGCGCCCACGCAAATAACCAAAGAACAGAAGCGCCTTTTCCTTGGCAACGCCAATACCATCCTTTCCCACCTGAAAAAGACGCACGGACTCATCAGCGACGGGCAAAATACCGGTATCTTTTTGGCTATCGGCGCCGGTGTGGGTGTGTCACTTGGGGTTGTTTTCAAAAGCCCCATCATCGGCATACCGGCGGGCGTGGCATTGGGAATAGTTTTCGGTGCCGTTCTGGACATGCGGGCACGCAAAGCCGGCAAAACAATCTAGCTTAAAACGCCTGAGTGGTCCCGCATCAGTTTTTGCCCGACATCAAACGCATTCTGAAGAGCACCGGCATCATCCTGAATTTGAGCACGCCGCTCTATTCCGGGGAATACCAGCTTTCCGGCATACCTGATATCAAGGCTGGCAAAAAAAGCCTTAGCCGTTACCTCAGCGCCATCAAATAAACGCTCCCCCATACGTCCGCCAACAGACACGAACAAGCCGCAACGCATGCGGGCGGAAGCAAGCGGAAGCTGCTTCAGTACATACTTCCTGCACCACACGACCTGCATGCGGTCTATCAATGTCTTCACCTGCGAAGGCATTCCCATAAAGTGAAGCGGCGCCGCCAGAACGATAGCATCCGCCCGTTCAATTTCTTTAAGTACGTCTACCATATCATCAAGGAGAGGGCACTCGCCGCTATGCAAACAATCATCACAGTGTGAGCACGGCATGATATTCAGGTCACACACGCGCAATATGCCTGAGGTTGCCCCCTGACACTCAGCCCCTTTAAGCACCTGTCCGAGCAAAATATCTGTATTGCTGCTACGACGCGGGCTTCCGGCAATCCCCAAGATTTTCAAGGCAGATCAGCCTCAACCAATTTCAATATCGCCTGCTCATGCAGCTGCATATCCTGCTGGCACGACAGCTCAGCATGGTCGTAACCCAAAAGATGCAACACGCCATGTATCAGCAGTATTGCCACCTCACGCCGCACGGAATGCCCATGCTCTGCCGCCTGTATCTCAGCCTGCGGATAAGAGATAATTACCTCCCCCAAATGCTCAACCTCACCGCACGGAACGATAAACTCAGGGGCTTTCTCCATACTCTCACGCATAGCGAAGGACAAGACATCAGTTGGTGTATCATCATCCATATACTGCTTATGCAAGAGGCGAATTTGCTCCTGCCCTGTAATAAGAACCCCCATCTCCGAACCTATCTGCCCCTCAGCACTAAGTGCTGCGCCAGCCACAGCCCTTATCCAAGGCTCTTCCAATACAGTCTCAAAACCATCGTCAAAAAGAATGTTAATTTCCATCACCAAATGATAACACAGCCGACAATCCGGCTGCATTACCACTGAGACATACTTTGTAAATTACCGCTTTAGCACATGGTAGACAATATGCCTTTTCGTGCAATTTCCCATGTTTTGTACTTGCCTTTTCGTGCATTATACGCTAGAATCCTAATGAGTTGGAGGTGCGTTGCAAATGGTTTTGAAACGTAAAATATATCAAAAGATGCTGGCATGGAAGAATGAGCGCAAAGGGACAAGCGCACTAATGCTTGACGGGGCACGACGCGTAGGAAAGAGTTTTCTTTGCGAGCAGCTTGGTAAAAATGAATACAGGAGCATGATACTCATTGACTTCGGGCATATTTCCAAGGAAATGTTTAATGTTTTTGAAAATGATAGTGCCGACTTGGATATGTTCTTCGCCAAGATTGCCGCTTACTATCATACCCTGCTTTACAAAAGAGAGAGTTTAATCGTATTTGATGAGGTGCAGCTATTTCCGAAAGCGCGACAACTGCTTAAGTATCTTGTAGCTGACGGAAGATACGACTACATTGAAACCGGCTCACTCCTGTCGCTTAAACAAAATGTAAAAAACATATTAATCCCCTCCGAAGAGGAACACCTTGATATGTTCCCTTTGGATTTTGAGGAATTTCTTTGGGCGCTTGGGGATGAAAGCACCATAGACTTGACCCAGTCATGCTTTGAGCAGAAGAAGCCTTTGGGACAGGCATTACATCGCAAGGTAATGAACGATTTTCGCCAATACATGCTGGTAGGCGGTATGCCACAAGCCGTCCTGGAATATCTGAACAATAAGGATTTTGCTGCAGTTGACCAGATAAAAAAGCGCATACTGACACTGTACCGCAACGACATATCCAAATATGCCAGTGGCTATGAAAGCAAGGTTAATGCGATTTTTGACGCACTGCCGGGACAGCTTTCAAAAAAGGAAAAGCATTACAAACTCTCCTCTATAACTAAGGAGGCTCGACTGCGCAGTTACGAGGATGCATTTATGTGGTTAAGCGACGCTATGATTGTAAACCCCTGTTTCAATGCCACGGACCCACATATAGGCCTTGCGCTAAGTAGCGACCACACCACACAAAAGGTCTTCATGGCCGATACGGGATTATTGGTAACTCACGCTTTCCGCGATAACAAATATACCGACAACGAACTATATCGCGCCATTTTACTTGATACGCTTCATGTAAACGAAGGCATGCTCATGGAAAATATTGTGGCGCAAATACTGCGCTACAACGGACATAGCCTGTTTTTTTTCTCAAGAGTTGATACGTTTAACCGGCAAAATATGATGGAAATCGATTTCCTGATTACCGTCAAGAATAAAATATGCCCCGTTGAAGTTAAGTCATCCGTTTATAAAGCCCATTCTTCGCTTGATAAATTCAGAAGAAAGTATCACGGCAGTATCGGGGATGCTTACATTCTCTACACTGGCGATGTCGCCATAAAAGATGACGTCCTTCATCTCCCCATTTATATGGCAATGTACCTGTAATAAAGCATACTTTGTTTCAACTTTAGCGCGCATCCAGAACTGTGCCAAACGAAAACGAGCGGCTGGAGTCTATTGCCATTTCCAGTGTACTCTCTTGACACAACAATATACGTATAATATACTATATGTATGCCAAATAAAACAATTTATGTCAGCCAAAACGACGTCCCTGTATTTGAGGAAGCACAACAAATCTCAGAAGAGGCTATGTCCGCAGTCATTGCCAAGGCGTTGCGCGAATATGTAGCGCGGCATCAGGAAAAAGGCAAAGGCATGAAAGAGGTTAGCGTTAAAGTCGGCAGTAAGGAGGCTGAACGGGAGCAGCGCTTCATTGCCGCCGAAATGGGCAAATGGAAGGGCATAAGCGACGACAAACAATGGTGGATTGAAGCCGTCATCTACCACACACAGAAAGGCAACTGGGCCGTGTGGCTGGATTACAAAGGCAAGACCATGCTCACGCGCCAGTCATGGAAAGACCCTGAAACATGGAGTTGTAACCAGCGTCATGCCGAACTAGTGATAGCTGAACAGGCAGGGGACTGGCAAAACAAACTGCCGTCAGCACTGGTGCGCTACATCAGCGCACTGGCAGAGCGTGAGCAAAACCCCGTGGACTATCTGGATATTTAAAATCCGCGTATCTAAAAATTAAAAGGAGCCGCAAATGTCTACTACAGAAAATACCGATGAAAACAACAACTTAGGCTGGACTCCCATGGACTGGGGCACCCCAAAAGGCGTTGCAATTTTCTTTTTTAGCCTGTCGACCATACTAGTTGGGCTGGGTGTGTTCCTATGGGGACTGGGACAACTGCTATAGCCGCACACTGCCCGCGTTTTTCCCCTGCAAAGCAACATTCGCTTTATGGCGGCATTTTTGCTATAATCGGTTCTCAGTTAATGAAAATGGAGTAAAGACGTGCCTAAAGCAGCCGCTAAGAAAACAGAACAACCGAAAGATGATGTCGCCACCTTTGTGGAGAATGTCTCAAAGACAGGAACCCCTGTAAATGGTCGCCGCATTAACTTTCATTTCACACGCCGCAAGCGCAAAGCAAACTAGTTCCACCCGCGCAGGGCTTTTACGTGTCTATTATTAACCCTCATGCTTTGGCATGAGGGTTAATTAATTTCAAACGGGTGCCCTTCCTTGTCAAAGTCAGGTAGATAACTCTCCGGGGATTCCATGCCTTGCACCCAGCCATTTTCCAGCCCGCATTCATCCAGTACCGCCACGGCACGGTCATATAGACGGCGGTTTATGCGGCGGTTTATTTCAGGGAAAGCTGACGCCTTATGAGTGGGATGATACTGGCTCATCAGGCTGAGTGAAACGTCCGGCGATACCTCGCATGCCAGCCAGTTTAACGAATCCCGGCTGCCGGCGATGTCATGCGGCAACAAAAGGTGCCTCACAATAACGCCGCGCAGAGCAATTCCTTTGTCGTCTGTCTGCAATTTCCCCACCTGCCGATACATCTCACGTATGGCAGCGCGCGCAACGGAAACGTAATTCGGCGCATCGGAGTACTTAAGCGCCTTATCGGCATCTGCATATTTGAGATCAGGCAGATACACATCGATTATGCCGTCCAGTTCGCGCAGCGTTTCAAGACTATCATAACCATTGGTGTTATATACCAGCGGCAGTTCCAATCCGCGCGGTACGGCCAGCGTCAGCGCCTGCACAATTTGCGGCACAAAATGTGAGGGCGATACAAAGCTGATATTGTGGCAACCCATCTCTTGCAGAGAAAGCATACACTGGGCCAGTTTCTCAATACTGATAACATTCCCCTGCTGCTTTTGCCAATCCTGGCTGATTTGATAATTCTGACAGAACACACAACGCAGATTGCAGTTGGCAAAGAATATAGTGCCTGAGCCACGCACACCGGAGATGGCAGGCTCCTCACCCATATGAGCACAACACGAAGCAACAATAGGCTGCGCACTAGAGTGGCAGTAACCCATCTCAGCATCAAGTCGGCTCACCGCGCACCTGCGCGGACAAAGCTCACACGAAGACAAGCGCGCATTTAGCCGCGCGGCACGCTGCTGTAATGTGGACAGATCAATTTGCATGATAACAATTCAATCCTTTAACACAAAAGTGTGTTATGATCATAAAACAGAAAACTCAGCACCCATGGTAATGATATAGCTAATTAAGTGCATCTGACAATAACCACAACAGCAAACAAGAGTGCCATACTGCCGCACCAATGGCACAACAGCACAAAACACTACTTTGGCATTGTGAAAGCCCTCGCACGTAACAGGCACTGTGTAATCATAATTTGAACAACTCATAAAACGGCAATACCTCGCGCCGCTTTGCCGCTTGCATTTTCCCTTTCAAAACGGCATAATTGTCGGGTGTGAAGGCGGTATAATTGTCGGGTGTGAAGGCGGTATAATTGTCGGATGCATAGGCGGTATAATTGTCGGATGCAGAGGTTGTGCAATCGTAAATCGCCATTCTTTGGCAGCATCATTAAAGCAGGGGGTACACATCATGGGAATACTAACACCTAAAGGATATATCCCAAGGCTCATAGAAAACGAGTTCAGGGAACATTTGGCAACATTTGGGGCTGTTGAAGTTGACGGTCCAAAATGGTGCGGTAAAACATGGACATCCCTTGCTTTCGCAGAAAGCGCAATTCATCTTGATGACTGGGAAACAAAAGAACTTGTTGGAGCTGATTTGGCAATTGGTTTGCAAGGTAAAAAACCCAGACTCATTGACGAGTGGAATGAAATCCCTCAAATACGGGACACCATTAGGCGCAGTATTGATGCAAGCGGGAACATGCCGGGTGCGTTTATAATCACCGGTTCGACTGCGCCGGCAAAAAAAGCGAAAGAACGCGTGCGGCACAGTGGAACCGGCAGGATCGGTATGCTCAGGATGCGTCCAATGTCTCTTTATGAGATGGGGTTATCCAATGGCAGTGTTTCATTATCAGGCTTATTTGACGGAGTTTTTGAACAGGCAGAACAAGAAACGGGGCTTGAAGCACTCGCCAACTACGTTTGTCGCGGAGGTTGGCCTGCCATAAAGGATATGCCGATTGAACGTGCGCAAAGAGTATCTGAGCAATATCTTAACGAAGTTATTGCTTATGCTGCGGACAAAACAAGGAAAAACACTTCTGCATTGCAAATGCTGCTGCGCGCACTCTCACGAAATCTTGCCGCTTCAGTAAGCCACACAACGCTTGCCCGCGACATGGCTCAGGGCAGCGAGACTCAATTTACAGAAAAAATGAGCCGCGAAACAGTTGCCTCATATATCGAGGTGCTTCAAGACTTATACTTACTTGAGGATTTGAATGGCTGGGATGCCCCGGTGAGATCACGCGCCAGGGTTAGAACGCGTCCCAAACGCTACATGGTCGACCCATCGCTTGCCGCAACATCTTTGGGCATAAACCCCAACATGCTGCTTGCCGGAGACCTGCAGTCTTTCGGATTACTGTTTGAAACCCTTTGCTTAAGGGACCTTCATGTATACACGTCCGCCAACAAAACCATGGGAGAAAACGCCCTCAGGTATTACCGTGATGATTTCGGTATGGAGGTTGACGTTATAATCGAGCGCAAAGACGGCACATGGGGCGCGATTGAGATCAAGCTTAGCGAAAACAAAGTGCAAAACGGAATTGATAATCTGTTACGGCTTAAAGACAAGGTTTTAAAAGATACCAAAAGCCAAGCCAGAGAACCAAGTTTTCTTATGGTTTTAGTTGGTCGCTCACGCTATGCAAGGGTTTCTCCGGAAGGCGTCTTCGTCGTTCCGCTTACATGCCTGACGTCATAAGCTTATTATTCTAAAAGCGCGACAATTAACACAAGTCTTTTATCTTGGCAATCGCCTGGTCAATGCGCTTAAGGCAGACTGCCTTGCCCAGCACTTCCATGGTCTGAAACAGCGGCGGCGTAGCGCTAAGACCGGTGACAGCAGTGCGCAGCGTACTGAAAAGCTGCCCCGCCTTTATGCCCATTTCATCCGCCAGCGGACGCAACAGCGCCTCCAGCGCAGCCGTGTCAAATAAAGTCAGCGCCGACAACTTTTCGCTTGCCGTCTCAAGAATTTCCTGAGTCTTTTGGAGCTCAAGGTGTTTGTCAATGAGCAGGGAGAGAGCGTAGTCTATTTCGTCGGTAAAGAAAAACCCCGTCAACTCGCGGGATGCCACCTCGCCCAGCGTTTTGACACGCTCATGCACAAGAGGCAGCACTTTTTTGACGTAGTCTAGGTTCAGCGGACGGCTCACCCCTGGCGGTAGCCTCTTTTCGAGGAAAGGCACGGCACGATGCACAAACTCGTCTGGTGCCAGCTTGCGCATATACAAGCCATTCATCCAGTTCAGCTTGTCATTGTTAAATATGGCAGACGTTTGGCTGATGCGCTCAATGCTGAAATTTTGAATCAACTCATCACAACTGAACAGTTCGCTCTTGTCATCCAGCGACCAGCCGAGCAATGCAAGAAAATTCATCATTGCCTCAGGAAGATAACCCTGCTCTTCATACTCCAAAATGGAAACTGCGCCATGGCGCTTTGAAAGCTTGCTGCGGTCGTTGCCCAAAATTATGGGCAGATGAGCAAAAATGGGCGGCGTAAAGCCGAATGTGTTATACAGCATAAGATGCTTAGGCGTGCTGGAAAGCCACTCCTCAGCGCGTAAGACGTGGCTTATTTGCATCATATGATCGTCAATAATACTGGCTAAATGGTATGTGGGGTATCCGTCGCTTTTAAGCAGCACGAAATCGTCCAGCGTTGAGTTCTCAAATGTAACATCTCCGCGGATGGCGTCATGCAAGGAGGTGCTGCCCTCAAGCGGGGTCTTAAAACGAATGACGGCACCCGGCGCCGCACCCAAGCCAAGGTCGCGGCAGTGGCGATCATAGCCGGTAGGCTGCTTGTTGGCAGTTTGCATAGCGCGCATTTGTTCCAGGCGCTCGGAAGAGCAGTGGCAATAGTATGCCTGCCCGCGCTCGACCAGCTGCGCGGACATGCGCCAGTAAATCTCAAGGCGCTGGGATTGGAAATACGGACCAAAATCCCCACCCTTCTCAGGGCCCTCGTCCCAGTCTATACCCAACCATTTCAGCCCCTGCAGTATGCCTTCGGTGGCACCATGTACGGTGCGCGCAACATCGGTATCCTCAATTCGTACAATGAACTTGCCGCCGCTGTGGCGCGCAAAGAGCCAATTGAAAAAAGCCGTGCGGATATTACCTACATGCGGTAATCCTGTAGGACTGGGGGCATAACGCACGCGAACTGGTTTGAGCATAATTATCACTTCCTCGATTTTCGGCTATACCATGAGAAGCGCCACAATGAATATGATGATTATCGGAAGCAGCATGAGAGTATTGAATGTAAGCCCCAATATGGCAAAGAGCTTTTTACGCCCCGACTGAACCACGCCTATGATGCCTGTGCTGACACCAATAAGCAGCATGCCAATACTCAATAGGAAAAGTAAAAAAATTGCCTCAGGGATATCATCAAACTCCAAGTCTGCCGTCAGGCTTGCGGTACAGCTTATGGTGGTAGCCATCATGGTAATACAAGCCACACAGGCAATAATGAAAGAGGCGATGCCAGCACCTGATTGCTTGGGCGCGGCAGGGGCTGGAGCGGATGCAGAAGCAGGAGCGGAAAACGTCGCATAATTCGGCGCAGCGTATCCGGACATACCAACCGGCGTAGCAACCAATGGTTCGGCGGTCAGCTGGGCGTAGGTAGACGGGGCGGCAACATGCTCTGTGGCGTCCTGCGGCAGATGTGACGTAACAGTCTGCTCTTCTGCCTTGGGCACGGCGCATGAGACTACGACAGTGCCGCAACTTGTGCAAAAAGCATAGCTCCGGCTGATTCGCGCACCACAATTATGACAATATAACGTATCTGTTGACAAACCATCAGTTCCAGCCATGCGATGTCATCCTCCTGTTATATTATCCGGTGCTGTGTCCCAGATTAGCCAGTGCCGCATCTGATGCGGCAGCATCCGGTAACTTGACCACCACTGTCCCCGCTATTTTATCATGCAATCCCTGTTTGCGGCTATCAAAGGCAAGCCATAAAAACCCGCCGCCCAGTGTCAAAATGCAAACCACATATCCCAAATAGCGCAACATGGCATAACCAAAAGAAATGTCACTGCCGTCACCGCGCAAAAGCCGGATATTCAACAGCATCTTTCCCAGCGTCTGCCCGCGCCAACACCAAAAAATCACGCTATAAGCCAGAGTCGCCAAAACAGACAGCGCATTGCTGATTGTCACAAGCGGAATGAAATACCAGCGGTCATCCAGGTTCAGAGGAAACCTGCTACCAAGCGGAAATATCATGCTGATGACAATGCTGATAAGCATGGCATCCACCACAAAAGCGCCAAAACGGCGCCAAAAACCGGCATACTCCAGCGCATGTGCCCCTGTGTTTTGCTCCACGGCTTTTCTCCTTGAAACCCACGCTTATTATACAACAAAGGAAGCCTACTTACAGCCAAAAAGACCTATCGCCTTACCTACCGCGAACTCAACACAGGGCACCAGAACCAATTGCCACCAGTCAGATGCATCCAACCCATGCCATTTTATACATGCGTTAACTGCATTTAAAAAATAGTCAACTCATAAATATAGGCTTTACTTCTAAATTCGGCAGTGTAAGAGCCGAGATACCATTTGCTGTGCCAATTATAACACTCAATTATTTAAAATTCGTTTATATATACATTTTGCAAATAATTAATATATTTTGCTTTGCCTAAGGCTATTTTTTGATTATCACAATCAGTATTTTGTCAAGTATAAAACTGTTTCATTTATGGTAACAAAATATCGTTTCATTGCGCCATTTAGGCACGATATATCACCGGATTGGGTTAACGCTACTATTCACGCAGACAACTATTGACAAAGGTATAGATATAAGATAAATTTTTGCGGAATTACGATCTAATAGGTACGCAAATACTTAATCTGTGAAGGAGCAACAACATAAGAAAAGCAACTCAGTCAAATTCTTGAAAACCATTGCGGGTACTGCCCAAAACCTGATGAATTTCTCAAATTCACCAAGTTTTTGATGAGCTAACAACGCCAGCAACCAATACCATGTCAGTTAGTCAACGCTGTCATTCTCATACTTGGTTGTATTGGAGTCATTCTGGCGTTCAAAGGTGACGACAAGAATAGAAAGTGGCAAAGGTAAAAATATTACCGCGGCACCGATTTATCGCAATCCAATGAAAGCGTAACGCATTGAGAGCAAGGAATCGTACGCGCCTCGAGCTTCTTTTACACTTGCAAGGTTTTGGTGCCGGGGTAATAGTATAAGTTTGAGAGGAGCCACAAGACAGAATTGTCTTGCGACCCCTCTCAGACAACAACTCAACAAAACCGAAGCAGCCTCAACAAAGTTCAACTTGCGCCACGTTGAGAATGCTCTATGGGTATCCATGACACAACTTTACAATTTGAAAAACAGAAAGGGATTTTATCATCGTGTTGAAATGTAAAAACTGTAGCTCAACCCAACTTATCAAAAGCGGAAAAGTCAACAGCAAGCAGCGTTATAACTGCAAGGTATGCGGATATCACTTTACCGAAGGAGACGGCAGGACTAATGAGCGCGTTGCCATTAAGAAAGCCCTGTGCGTCATCCTCCATGCATCAGGTAAGGCTTCCTACCGCATGCTTGCCAAGATTTTCGATACCTCACCGTCTTTGAC
>WRHS01000016.1 GCA_009783135.1 Dehalococcoidia bacterium | reverse complement strand
AATATTGATAGAAGAATGGAGGAGAGAGTATAATCAAATCAGACCACATAGTTCGCTTGGTTACAGGCCTCCGGCGCCTGTAGTGAAAGTACCAGTCGGACTAACATTACAGCTGGTATAGTTATTGGGGGCTGGTCACTTAATGCAGAGAAACCTATGCGAAAGACTATTGACATGGTTTTTGGAGTCCGTATAATAAGGTACCAAGTTATGACGTATATAATATGTGAGAAAATAGTATTTCTGAGAGAGGATGAAAAATGAAAAAAGTATTATCACTTATGTTGGTGCTCATACTCGCACTTTCTCTGATGACGGCCTGCGGAGAAAACAGTGGCGGTAGTAACACTGTTTCATCATCACCTACTACAGATAACAGTGGAAATAACTTGCCGCCGAATACAAAAGTTATCAAGGTTGGAAAAACTTTTGAAAAGTATGGAATAAAAATAACACTTGATGAAGTATGGGTTTCTACCTATACAAAAAATAACCCTGCGCGACTACCTGAAGGCCATGTCTTCTTATTTCCTCATTTCACCATCACAAACACGAATGAAGGGTATAAGGATATGAAAGATACCAGCATAACCAGACTGGCCTTTAGTAGTATTGGCGGATGTATCGCTTACATTGGTGGTGATGAGTACAAGCGTACTATGGATGCCCTGATGTCGTATGGTGGCAGTGCAATACAAATGGATACATACGTAAACTACAATGAAGCTAAGAAAGTATTTAATGCGTTCATAGTACCTGAGAACTGGGAAACTGTAGAGTTTGTAGTCAACCATATGATGCCAGATTCAGTGGTAAATGAACGGCTTGACTTCAAATACTCTGTGGAGAATAAATAACGGTGGAGCTAGATGGTCTGACTGATGTTTTATTCATCGTAGAGTTTTATTCAAATTGGCTGCGTTCGATGGGCACCACATGACCTAGAATGTGGTTTAGATAATGTTTATACGGGAGCATGTTTTTCATGGATTTTAGCCAAGTTCTAGCAATTTCAATTTTTCTGCTGATGTTCTTTTTTATCATACGCGGCAAAATGCACCGCTACATACCTGCGATGTTAGCAGCAGGGGTTGTTATATTCGTGCTGTTTTTAGTTGTTATGCGCAATGGGCACGCCGTAACAGAAGTGCTCAACCTGCAACCATTGTTTCAGCGTTCATTTTGGCTGCCGGGACATGGGGTACATGTTGAAGCGTCGGGAATCAATTGGCAAACCATCATATTCATAGCTGGTATGATGGTTATGGTTGAAGGGTTAGCAGATGCAGGATTCTTTCGCTGGATGTGCTTGTTTATTGCTAGATTAGTTAAATATAAAGTCGTTTCAATCATGTTAGTTTTCATGGTGCTGTCTGGTATTTTGTCTATGTTTATTGATAGCATCACAGTTTTGCTTTTTCTTGCCGCAATCACAATTGAGCTGGCGCGACTGCTTAAATTTGACCCCATACCAATTATCATTGCTGAAATATTCGCTTCAAATGTTGGTGGATCCGCTACAATGAGCGGTGATCCTCCTAACATTATCATTGGCACATCGCTTGGCTATTCTTTTTCAGATTTTATCACCAATACCGGGCCTATCGCACTCATATCATTGTTCGCAGCCATGGCTTTCTTCTTCTTTGCCTTCCGCAAGAAACTTCAGGCTCAACACGTTGACGAAAATATTACCAAGTCATATCCACAACCATCATCTGCTATCACCAACCGCAAGCACTTTATAATTGCTTCAGGACTATTTCTTTTTATCGTTGTGCTATTGATTACACATGCTCAAACAGGGTTGTCGGTTGGTTTAATTGGCGTAATTGCAGCGGTGCTGGCATTGGCAGTAGCCGGTCGCAAATGGCTGCATTTAATACGCAGGTTAGACTGGAAAACACTTCTCTTTTTCATTGGTCTCTTTATTGTCGTAGGAGGGCTTGAGCAGACTGGGGTATTGGAAAAAGTTGCAGAGTTCATTGGCAACATTTCCGGAGGTAATGTCCTGTTGGTTATTACTCTTATTCTCTGGATTTCCGCTTTTTCTTCAGCGCTGGTGGATAATATTCCTTTTGCTGCAACTATGGTGCCGATTATACGTGAATTGGCAGCCACGCAAGGCTTAGACCAAGGTAGCTTAAGCTGGACGCTGGCACTTGGGGCTGATATCGGTGGTAACGCTACGCCTATTGGAGCTTCTTCCAATGTGGTTGGAACAGCAATAGCCGAAAAAGAAGGACATCACATAAGTTGGGGACGCTACATGAAATATGCTGTGCCAGCTACATTGCTAGTGTTAGGACTATGTCAACTTTATCTAATGTTGCGCTATACGTAGGACTTGTTACTCTTACAATTATTGCATGATTATTTAGCTTTGGAGGATTACCTTGTGGCAAAGTGCTATACTATAAGCCACTACAGCAGTAGTTATATGCGGATGAATGAAACATCATTTGCTGACACACCACTCAAGTCTGTAATATTTCTATGCTGGTGAAAAACACACAAAGAAAATTCTAGAAATAATCTATTAGGGTAGCATTTTTGAAAATAATTGTTGTTGGATGCGGCAAAATCGGCTGTATGGTATCAAGGGCTTTATCTACAAAGAAGGGTATGAATGTAACGGTAATTGATAACAACCCAAGCGTTTTTAATAACTCGGCTGAACCGCTGGACGTAATATCCATTACCGGCAACGGAGTAAATGAAAAAACTTTGACTGAGGCTGGAGCCAAAGAAGCAGATTTGATTGTAAGTACTACCAACGCCGATGAGTTGAATATATTATGCTGTATTATGGCAAAACACCTC
Organism: Dehalococcoidia bacterium; assembly: GCA_009783135.1. GTDB lineage: Bacteria > Chloroflexota > Dehalococcoidia > Dehalococcoidales > UBA1222 > WRNG01. The sequence goes on along the minus strand of WRHS01000016.1, from coordinate 17,150 downwards.
GGGACAAAAATCACTGTGGCAACGGTAAGCGACCCCAACTACAGGTTGGAATATAATAAACTTTGGACTGATTTGGGAATTGATATGGTCATCAATCCCGAACGGCAGACAGCAAGAGAGATTTCAAGACTGTTAAGATATCCCACAGCTGACGGTCTTGATACATTTATGGACGGTAGAATTGAACTGGTTTCTTTTAAAGTGGCGGATGCACCTGAGTATTTTGTAGGTAAAATAGCATCCGATGTTTTCGATAAAAAAATAGATGTTTTACTTGTGGCGATTGAAAAAGAAAATCAATCGGTAATTCCTCATAAATATACCGTTTTTGAACAATCTGATGTAGTCAGAATACTGGGACGCCCGTCACATGTCATGGAATTTCTTGTGGGAGTAGGACAAATTCCCAAAAAACAAGAGATTATGGTTATCGGCGGCAGTACCATCACGCATTATCTGGTCGAACTTTTAAACAGACATGCGGTTAAAACCAACATAAAAATCATAGAAAAAGACCAGTCAAAATGCGAAGCATTATACGAGAACTTATCTTTAGCTGAACTTAACCGCCACTGTATGTTTATACATGGGGACGGAGCAAATGAAGACCTTCTTATTGCCGAAGGAATTGACCAAATGGATGCGTGTATATGCTTAACAGACAGAGATGAAGAAAATACTATCATCTCTCTTTATGCTTTGCGCAGGGGTTTAAAGAGAGTGATAACCAAAGTAAATCATGTCCATCAGAATATGATTAAAGACTTGGATTTAGGATTAGACCATATCATAACGCCGCAGGAAATGGTGGCAACTGTGGTAAGTCAATATGTCGATAGGCTGAACGGTGCTCTTGGCAGCAATGTTAGAACAATACACAGTATTTTTTCAGGCGATGACGGCAATATTGATGCTGTGGAGTTTAATGTGAATAAAAAGGCAAAATGCATTGGCGTGCCTATCGGTAACTTAAAGATTAAAGAAGGGGTTTTGATAGGTTGCATAAGCAGAGACCATGATATTATTATTCCGTCAGACGAAATGCAGATACAACCCGGCGACAGAGTTATTATAATTACGAAAAACAATGATATTCGCGACCTTGATGATATCATAGCGAACAAGTTTGAATCTTCCGCTGATATGTCCAAAGCTGAACAATAGGGATAAGTTAAGGTGAATTATCGGCTTATCTTTAAAATGATAGGGAATGGTTTAAAGATAGAAGCTATCTTTATGCTTTTTCCCCTGTTCGTTTCATTTTTTTATGGCAGCGGCGATCACTGGGCTTTCATATGTTCAAGCGTAATATTAGCTGTAATAGGTACGCTGTTAGGTGCGTTAAAGCCCAAATATAGCAGTTTCAGGATGAGAGACGCTTATGCCGTTGCAGGTTTGGCATGGCTGTTATTTTCATTTTCCGGCACTTTACCTTATTGGCTTTCAGGGTGTTTTAGCAGCTTTATTGACTGTGTTTTTGAGTCAGTATCTGGATTTACAACCACAGGTGCGTCAGTATTAACCAACGTTGAAATTCTGCCTAAAGGAATCTTGTTTTGGAGAAGCCTTTCCCAATGGGTTGGAGGAATGGGCGTCTTGCTGTTTATGATGGCTGTTATGCCGTCTTTGAATTCATCGTCTATTAATATTTTAAGGGCGGAAACCACAGGACCGGCACCTGACAGAGTTGTCCCCAGAATACGTGAAACCGCCAGAATTATGTATTTGATATATCTTGGGATGACATTCGTATTGGCTGTTATTCTTTGCTTTGCGGGTCTGCCGGTTTTTGATTCTATTGTCAATGCTTTTGCCACAGCAGGAACCGGCGGTGCTTCAACTATGAACGCAAGTATCGCAGCATATAATAATATTACTGTAGAAGTTGTAATTACAATCTTCATGTTTTTATTCGGGATTAGCTTTACTCTGTACTTTTTGCTGCTGGACAGGAAATTTTCAAGATTTGTTAAGGACAGCGAATTAAGACTTTACTTCGGAATGGTTGTATTAGCGATTGTCATCGTTACACTGAATGTTTCAGGAGTGTATGGCGGGATTTTTGAGGCATTGAGATATGCGTCATTTCAGGTTTCATCAATTGTATCAACGACAGGATTTTCAACTACGGACTTTAGCCTTTGGCCTACATTAAGTCAGATAGTATTGGTTGTGTTGATGGTTGTCGGAGGATGTGCTGCGTCAACCAGCGGTGGAATGAAGCAAATAAGGGTTATCATACTCATAAAAGCGGCGAAAAATGAAGTAAACAAAATTTTCCATCCGGAAAGCGTAAAAGCCGTTTCGGTAAACGGGAGAAATATAACCAGTGATGCTGTATCTAAGATTTCTCTGTTTTTCTTTATTTACTTCGCGTTTTTTATTGTCGCAGTTGCACTGATTTCCATTGAGGGCAAGGATATTCTTTCAAGCGTAACTGCGGTAATTTCGGCAATAAGCAATATCGGACCCGGGCTCGGTACTGTCGGTCCGGCCAGTGATTATGCCGCATTTTCACCTTTTTCAAAGGGCGTTCTTTCATTTTGCATGATTGCGGGAAGACTGGAGTTTTTTCCCATATTGATATTGTTGACACCTTCAGCATGGTTAAATGGGCGGTAATTTAACGAGGTGGAAATTGAAAGATAGCAAATCATGAGTGCCCACTGTAAAATGAGCAAATAAGCCGTTACAGAAATGATACACAAAACTGAAAAAGGTGAAGAAATCACGATAAAACGACATAATGTAAAAGAAATCCACGCTCAAATTTAAGTCAAAAGAGTTAGAATTGAAACAAGACCGCAGAAGTATAGTAGTATCAGGGTGTTTCGCTACCGTTAAGTGCGAGTTTTAGTGTTAGAAAAGGGTGGTGCGCGCCGCCCTTTTCCGTATAAAAATCCGTAGGTAAAACAATTATGAAAATCGCAATGTTTTGTATCCATAGCTGTCCTTTGGGGCAACTTGGCGCGCGCGATATCGGTGGCATGAACGTATACGTGCGCGAGGTGTCGCGTTTTCTTGGGCAGATGGGGCATCTTGTCGATATTTATACCCGTGCGCATGACGTGCGCGACGGGCAAATTGATAGCCCTTATCGAAACGTGCGTGTCATTCATATTCAGGCAGGACCCGTGGAGGATATGGGTAAGTTGGCACAATACAGACATTTGGCTCATTTCATGCAGAATATGGACAACTTTCTTTCAGGTGCTGAGGTTCATTATGATTTGGTGCAAAGTCATTATTGGCTGTCGGGTCTTGTCGGGCAGCGCTATGCAAAGGATTGGAATGTGCCGCACGAGATCATGTTTCACACGCTTGGCGCCATCAAGAATAACCTTCCTGTTGGCGAGACTGAGCCAAACGTGCGCCTGACGGCTGAGCGCGAGATAATGCGCGGGGTTTCGCGCATTATCTCATCTACCGCACTTGAAAAAGATGCATTGGTGCGTCTTTACGGCGCTGATGAGTCTAAAATCAGCGTCGTACCGTGCGGGGTCAACACCGAGTTGTTTCAGCCGCAGGACAAAGCAACAGCAAGGAAAACACTGGGGTTGGGTGATGGCAAAATTCTTTTGTTTGTCGGGCGTATTGAGGCAATTAAAGGAATAATTAATCTAATTCAGGCACTCAGCATGTTTCCGTCTGATGGCTGCCCTTTGCTGCTCATCATCGGCGGGGATGAGCACTCGCGCCCGATGGTGACTAGGCTTGAGGCTGCTGCTGTCATGCTTGGTGTAAAAGATAACGTAAAGTTCTTAGGTTCCGTGGCGCAAGGTCTGCTACCGTCATATTACAGTGCCGCTGATGCCGTCGTTGTGGCATCACATTACGAAAGCTTCTGTTTGGTAATACTGGAGGCACTTGCCTGCGGCACCCCTGTGGTATCAACACGTGTGGGCGTTGCACCAGCCGTCATTCAGAATGGGCAAAACGGCGTGCTTGTTGATGATAACGACCCGCAGAAGCTGACCTCCGCATTGCTTTCGCTGCTGCGTTCCAAGGGTTATAATGCCGGCAGGGTGAGGCGTTCGGCGCTGGACTATGACTGGTCAGAGGTGGCGCGCGGCGTGGAATATGAGTATGGTAAGCTATTGATTCAAGATAAGGGGGGATTGAGATGAATAACGCCAAGGCTGACGTGTTGGTAATTATGCCTCATCCGGATGATGCCGAGTTCGGCTGTGCCGGTACGATGGCACGCTGGGTCAAACAGGGCAAAAGCGTGGTGTATGTAATCCTCACAAACGGCGACAAGGGCACATCAGACCGCCAAATTACGCCGCAGCAGTTGGCATCAATAAGACAGGTGGAGCAGCGCGAGGCAGCACAGGTGCTCGGAGTTCGTGAGGTGGTCTATCTGGGATATGCAGATCAGGGACTGGAGGATTCATTCGAGTTGCGGCGCGATATTGTGCGCCAAATCCGCCTGTACTGTCCTGATATTGTGATTACGCTTGACCCGTATCGGCGCTATGTGTGGCATCGCGACCATCGCATTGCCGGTCAGGTGGTACTGGATGCCGTTTTCCCTTATGCGCGCGACCATTTGGCTTATCCGGATATGCTCACTGAGGGGCTTGAGCCGCACAAGGTAAAGGAGATGTATTTTACGGCAAGCGAGGACGTCAATTGCTGTATTGACATAACGGATACATTCGATTTGAAGATGCAGGCACTTGCCTGCCACAAAAGTCAGGTGGGGGATAGAATTCCTGAGTTGCGCGAGGGGCTTAAAAAGCGCGCGCAGGATGCTGCCGAAGACCAGCCGTTTTCGCTGGCTGAGCCTTTCCATTACATCGATTTGGAAATGCTAGGACCATATCGCAAGCAGGATAAGAAGTAGGCTCATGCACGGTTTGCGGCTGTTTGACTTAAATGTTACACAGCCTTTATAATGGTACGCCGCATTCAAGCGGCATTAGTTGCCCGAGTGGCGCAATGGTAGCGCAACCGACTTGTAATCGGTAGGTTAGCGGGTTCGAGTCCCCTCTCGGGCTCTGTCTAACACAAGAATATTGGCATCTGGAGGGGTGCCGGAGTGGTTAATCGGAACAGACTGTAAATCTGTCGCCCTAAGGGCTTCACTGGTTCGAATCCAGTCCCCTCCACCATGTTTCCACTGGTGAATTTTCTGAGTTTAGGCGATGACATAGACCACATCTCTTGTTTTTGAACGCCTCTCTATGTTTCTCAGAAATATTGAAAGTTTTTTACTTTAGTGATAGTGTGTGGTTGGAGAAATGCATTACTCTCCCATCTGCAAACGAAATGCTTGTTCCACGATATCCATATCCGTGCGCGAAATCTTGGATGTTACGCCTGTAAAGTTGGCAATGGTACACTTGATTCGACCGCTTGGCGTGCCGTCCATGAGGAATGGATTGATGCTTTTTCCACTAGCCATATTTCATCTTCCAATTCACGTTCACAATATTATAAATAAGCACATGTCAAAATCGCAAAGTGGCAAATTCAGGGCTTGTTTGATAAACTTCCTGCGGAATTATTTTGTTGCTGTGTTCTAGGGTTTACAGCACGTAGCGGTCGGTATTATCATAAGTTCAAACTTGTGGATTTTACAATTCAGTGAAAAAGGATGTAGACAATGGATAGTATGGCTATCAAATATCAGCTGCTCAAGTTTCGCAGCGCACGGAATAACTTGCTGTTGGTTGTGGCTTTTACGACAATCAACCTGTTTTTTGCCGCCTTTGAAACGGGTTACTATTTCCTCTTCTCTGCCGCTGTGCCGCAGGCTTTATTCGGAATCGGTAGCGGGCTTGCTGAGGACTATCAAAACAATGCATTTTTGATAGCTGGTGCTATTCTGGCATTCGTCGGTGTTGGCTTATATCTCATGTGCTGGACTTTGGCTAAGCGTTGGCGCTGGTTTATCTTGGTTGCACTTATTTTTTTTAGCATTGATACCATATTGTGTATCCTCTTAATCTTTATCGGTGAGTTTGATATATTTTTCTTGCTGGATATTGCCTGCCACATTTGGGTGCTTTATTACCTGATTGTTGGAGTGATGGCTTGGTCAAAGCTGAGTGGCGCAAACCAAAGCGACGTGGATGCCGCCATGACTGATATGAGCCGCAGGTCATGAGACTGATATAAGCATTGCGGTTGACTTCACTGCTTGGCAGGAGCAGTATCGCAAAAAACAGAATGGACGACATGCATACAACGCATGTCGTCCATTCTAAAAATCTCGAACTAGCTTAGGGCTATTTTCCAGAGCCCGTGTTTGTTGCAGTAGGCATAAACGGCTATGGGCTTGTCGTTCGTAAAGCAAAACTCGACGCTTGGCTCTTCGCCTACCTTTAGGTACTTACGTTGTCCGCCGAATTCGGTTTCCACGTAAAGGAATGCTATGTGGTGTTCGCTATCCATAGGGTGCGCTACGCTGCCTATTTTAACGCTGATTGTGCTCTCGGATAAGGACACGACAGGCAGATGTTTTTCAACGCTTGCCTCAGTGGTGTTCGGCTGCATTTCAGCCATGTGCTCACCGCAGCAAACAAGCGGTGCGCCTGAGTCGTTTACCAACAACGCTATGTTACCGCAGTGCTTGCATACAAAGAATTTCAGTTTGTTTTCCATTTACGTAATTCCTCCCTTGTCTCGCTAAAATTGGAACAATGAATATTTGCTTCACTATGTAGTATACTCTAGGCAAACAGACAAAGAAAGGGTGTCGGGGTATGTTTTGCCATAACTGTGGTTCGCTTATGCCGCAAAATACTCTGTTTTGCGGTTCGTGTGGTGCGTCAATTGCGCATGGTGCGGATGCTGGCGTTCCTCAACCTATGCAGTATGCCGAGGTGCAAACGCACCCCGCAGAGGAGCGTTTTGGCGAGCAGAGGGAAATATTTAATGCCTTGGGAGTGTTGCTAATCGGGTTGCTTGGGGCGTGTATGGTACCGGTTTCGGCACCCATCGCAGCGATATGTGCCATCATCGGTTTTATACTAGCGCTAAGGTACGGCACAAGGCAAACCTCATCGTCCCTTGTTATGAGTATTCTGGGGATCTTTGTTGCGGTAACACAAATTGGCGTGCTTGCTGTGGTTTTACTTTTTACCATATAGTAAGGCTTGTCTTGAGTCAATAGATGAGATAGGAGGCTAAAATATGTTTTGTACTAAATGTGGAACTCAATTGTCGCAAGGTGCTTCATTTTGTAACCAGTGCGGAGTTTCTGTGGTTGCTGAGAGGACGCAGGTTGTGTCGCAGCATGAGGTAACATTTGTTTACGATAAGAAAGAAACGGACGTTTCGTCGCTTGTGTTGGCTATTGTCGGGCTTGCCGGTTCAATTATACTCGCACCATTTGCGCCTATCTGGCTGTTATGCTCTATTGTAGGGCTTGTGCGTGCAAGGCGCCGCAGTGCAATTAGACAAACGACGGCAGCTTTCGTGGTGAGTATTATCGGGATTGTGCTTTCAACCTTGGAGACCTGCTTTATCTTTTTCTATACGCTTATATTAATAGTGGTTTACCCTTGGTAGGAAGATACAATATGTTTTGTACTAAATGTGGAACTCAATTGCCGCAAGGTGCTTCGTTTTGCATCTGCTGCGGAGCGTCTGTGGTTGCTGAGAGATCGCAGACTGTTTCGCCGCAGCCCGTAAGGTGCGTTTACGGAAAGAAAGAAACGGACACTGCATCGCTGGTGCTGGCTATTGTTGGACTGGCTGGTTCAATAGTGTGCCCGCCTGCAGCGCCTATTTGGCTGGTGTGCGCTATTGTTGGCCTTGTGCTTGCAAGGCGCCGCAGGGAGATCATGCAAACGACGGTGGCTTCCTCGTTGAGTATTGCTGGGATTGTAGTTTCGGCCTTAGCCACTTGCCTTGTAGCATTATATGCACTTGTATGGGCTATGATTTGGCGTTTTGCTTAATAGAGAACTAAACTCAAGTTTTCCCTCTCCATTGTATGTTCAATCGAAACCTTGCTTCCCAAAATGATGCTTTCGCTTGTTTGGAAATCACAGATACCGATCATCCACAGTATTTGACATGAAAAACATTAATACTATAGAATGTTAATAATGTTAAATAAATGCGGATGAAAAGGAGCAAATGAATTACCAAGCACTCGCCCTTGAGTTGATGTCAAAGATGCAGGCAATGCATAAAGCCATGCGTCAAAAGGGTATCAGGGAGAAATTTCAGGGTGAGGATTTTATTCTACAGTGCCTTTGCGAGCATGGTCAGGAAGCGCTTATCCCCAAGGCTATCAGCAACGAAATGGGTGTTAGTGCGGCTCGGATTGCCGCAGCTTTGAATGACCTTGAAGAGAAGGGTTTGATTACGCGCCAAATTGACAAAAGCGACCGCAGAAAAATTCTGGTTAAGCTGACTAAAAATGGGCGCAGTATTGCCGAGGAAAACAGGCGCGAGTTTTTGCAGAAAATTGCCGCGCTGCTCAGTCTGGTTGGTGAGCATGACGCGAAAGAATATGTGCGCATTATGGGTAGGATTGCCGAGGAGGTTCCCAGAGTTGACCTGTAGGCATGTGGGGCTTAGCTCGCATGGCTGAGGCACTGTAAAAGATGCCGCGGCATTATAAGAGATACTAATTTTACGGATTTGACTTGTACTGATAGTATGTAGTTAGGAGAACGCAAAATGCTTAAACTGGTAAATATAACAAAAGACTACAAAGTTGCCGACACGATTGTGCGGGCGTTGAAAGGCATATCGCTGTCATTTCGCAAAAATGAGTTCGTGGCTGTTCTCGGCCCCAGCGGCTGCGGCAAGACGACTTTATTAAACATCATAGGCGGGTTGGATAAGTACACTACCGGTGATTTGTTTATCGCCGGCAGAAGCACGAAAGACTTTGCGGATAGGGACTGGGACGTATATCGCAATCACAGAATCGGTTTTATTTTTCAAAGCTACAATTTAATTCCGCATCAGACGGTATTAGGCAATGTTGAACTTGCGCTTACCATCGCCGGAATGAACAAGGATGAGAGAATTGAGAAAGCCAAAAAAGCCCTTGATAAAGTGGGGCTTACGGATCAGTATTACAAGCGCCCGAACCAGCTTTCCGGCGGTCAAAGCCAGCGCGTTGCCATTGCCAGAGCGCTGGTAAATGACCCTGAGATTTTACTTGCAGATGAGCCGACAGGTGCGCTTGATACCACAACGTCCAAGCAGATAATGGACCTTGTCAAGGAAATCTCACAAGACCGCCTTGTTATTATGGTTACGCACAATCCGGAGTTGGCTGAGGAGTATTCCACAAGAATCATAAAACTGCTTGACGGCAATCTTTTAAGCGACAGCCGTCCTTTCAATGACACAGGGGATTATGTTGCAGGAAAAGAGGAAGCCGGCGTTGTAGCCGGTGTTGCCGGCGCGAAAAAGGGACGCAAAAAAGAAAAAGCGCAGATGTCGTTCTGGACGGCATTCAGGCTTTCTTTGCGCAACCTCTTTACCAAAAAGAGACGCACAATCATGACCAGCATCGCCGGCTCAATTGGTATTATAGGCGTATCTATGGTGTTGTCAATCTCGTATGGCTTACAAACCTACCTGGATAACATGCAAAACGATATGCTCTCCGGCAATCCTATTGAAATAACGGAAACGGCCTTTGATATTAACTTGCTGATGAGCGGCATGAACAACAGAGAACAGGCTCAACTTATTAAAGAGAATGGCTTGGTCAATGTCAGTGCCATGTTTGAGCAGCTTATTGCGCGTGCTGACAGAATGGCAAATCTATTGGTGCAAAACAATATTGACCAGTATTACGTTGATTACATAAAGAATATGCCGCCTGAGTATCTCGCCGCACTATTCTTTGACTATGAACTTGATGTCAGTAACAACATTTATACGGATTACAGTGTATACAAAGATGGTAGCCAGCAGAGCATTTCGCTCAGCGGCATCATGGCAGTATACAACTCCATACTCGCAAAGATAGAGGGGTTTGAGGATTATGCCTCCATGATTGCCTCTGTGGCGCAATCATTTAAGCAGGCACCTGATGCCGGGGATTATATTTTGACGCAATACGACTTGGTATACGGGAAGGTAGCCAAGGAGAAGAATGAGGTCATGATTGTGCTGGGTAAGGACCGCACGCTGGCGGACCTTTTACTGGCGCAATTGGGATACTACTCACAGGAAGAGTTTATCAATATTGCCAACAAGGCGGTTGGCAATGCGTATGACCAAAACATGCTCAGTGACAAAATCGAATACGATAAACTCGTCGGCAAAACATTCACGTGGTATCCCAATGACAGCGTCTTTACCAAAACAAGTTCACTCAGCAACCCTTTCACATATGATCCGTATTATTCGGGCAGCGACGGGCTTGAGTTTACCATAGTCGGCATCCTGGATCCGAAGGACAATCTTTCGTATGGCATGCTGACATATGGTTTTTATTACACCACGGCTTTTGCCGAGCATGTCATTGAGATAAATCAGGACTCGCAGTTGGCGCAGACGCTAGGCAGTACTGAGAAGAAGTCATTTACTAGTACGGCGATGTTCTTACCTGCTGATTTCCAGTTCCCCGGCTCACCCTCAATGACAGTCTATTTGGGAATTACCTTTGATTATACGTATACCGTTAATGAAGAAACAAGGAATGCAAAGGGGCTGGTTGGTCTCATGGACCAGCTGGCAGGCTTTATGGATATGTTTTCTGGCAGCGGGACCAGTGATGGCGAGACAAAGATTTTAGATAGCAGGACATTCACTTTGCAGCAATTGGGCGGAAGCGACCTGCCGACACATATTGCAATTTACCCGGTGGATTTCAACCAAAAAGAGCATGTGCTCAAGTATCTGGATCAGTGGAACGGAGATGGTGATATCGAGGTCAACGGCACGATTCTCAGCGCAGAAGAGCGTGAGAATATCACATACACCGATGCACTTTCTCTCATTATCAATATGATGAAGAGTTTGCTGCGCATCATCACAATTGCACTGGTCGGATTTACATCTTTATCGCTGGTTGTTTCGTGCGTGATGATTGCCATAATAACCTACATTTCAGTTGTGGAGAGGGTCAAGGAAATCGGTGTGATTAGAAGCCTCGGCGGTCGCAAGAGGGACGTTTCCAACCTATTTATAGCCGAGACATTTATCATAGGTCTTGTTTCTGGTGTATTCGGCATACTGGTGACGTACCTGTTATCTGGTGTGGTAAATGGTGTTGTCTCACTGTTTGACGTGCCGGCCATTGCCGTGTTCCCGTGGTTTTATGCCCTGATTATGGTGTGCGTAAGCGTAGTTTTGATGCTGGTCTCGGGCGTGATACCTTCACGTTCTGCCGCCAAACAGGATCCGGTGGTGGCTTTGAGAACGGAATAGTTAGGCGCTGTTTTGCCGGTTTTATACGCCATGAGTGCAAATACATGGACCGTCTGCGTAACTGCACAGGCGCCATAGGAGCGTTTTGCTTGACAAAACTGCCCGAAGGTTTTATTCTTATGCGCTAGTCAACATCGTTTCGGCGGGGCTGGGTTTGTTCAGCTGGTTGCTATGCGTTTTGTCGGCAGCGTGTCTGTTTGACTTTAGAACGGGGGTTGAATTACAATACGTGGTAATTGTGCCCACATAGCTCAGCTGGTAGAGCACGTTCTTGGTAAGAACGGGGTCATCAGTTCGAATCTGATTGTGGGCTTTTAACACGAAAAAGGAGAGGAAAATGGCTAAGCAGAAGTTTGAAAGGACCAAACCACATTGTAACGTAGGTACCATCGGTCACGTTGACCATGGTAAAACCACCTTGACGGCGGCCATCACTATGGTTTTGGCTAAGCAGGGTAAGGCTCAGTTCAGAGCCTATGACACGATTGATAATGCTCCGGAAGAGAAAGCGCGTGGTATGACCATCGCTATCGCTCACGTGGAGTATGAAACTGACAGCAGGCATTATGCCCACATCGACTGCCCGGGACATGCTGACTTCGTCAAGAACATGATTACCGGTGCTGCCCAGATGGACGGCGCAATTCTGGTAGTCAGTGCGCCAGACGGACCCATGCCTCAGACGAGAGAGCATGTTCTGCTGGCGCATCAGGTGAACGTTCCTGCTATGGTAATCGCTCTCAACAAAGTGGATGTCATGGATGACCCTGAGTTGCTTGAGTTGGTTGAACTTGAGGTCCGCGAACTGCTTAAGAAATATCACTTCCCCGGCGATGAGGTTCCGGTACACCGCGTCAGTGCCCTGAAAGCCCTTGAATGCGGTTGCGGCGGTGCCGAATGCCAGTGGTGCGGTCCCATCCTCAAATTAATGGCTGCCGTTGACAGCTATGTTCCTATTCCTCCTCGCCCGAAAGACAAGCCGTTCTTGATGCCGGTTGAAGATGTTTTCAGCATCAAGGGTCGCGGTACAGTTCCTACCGGTCGTGTTGAGCGCGGTGTTATTAAGGGCGGCGATGAGGTTGAAATCGTCGGTTTGCATCATGAGCCCAAGAAGGTTGTGGCAACATCCCTCGAAATGTTCCACAAGATTTTGGATGTGGGTGAGCCGGGCGATGCCGTGGGCGTGTTGCTGCGCGGTGTTGAGCGCGAGGATATTGAGCGCGGTCAGGTGCTTGCCGCACCTGGTTCCATCAAGCCGCACACCTATGCCGAGGCAGAGGTTTACGTTTTGACCAAGGAAGAGGGCGGTCGCCATACCCCATTCTTCAATGGATACAAACCGCAGTTCTATATTCGTACAACCGATGTCACCGGCAGTATTGAACTTGAGCCGGGTGTGGAAATGGTAATGCCTGGTGATAACACCCGCATGAAGATCAGACTGATTTATCCTGTCGCGCTTGAGAATGGTCTGCGCTTTGCTGTACGCGAAGGCGGCAGAACCGTAGGTGCCGGTGCTTTCACCAATATTTTGGAGTAATAAGTGGCCAAGAAAGCGGAAGCTAGATTAGTTATTAGTATGGCGTGCACGGTGTGCCAAAATCGCAACTATACTACGAGCAAGAATAGGCGCAATGATTCTCAGCGTATTGAGTTGAGCAAGTTTTGTCCTAATTGCCGTAAGCAGACGCCACACCGTGAGACCAAGTAGCGCATGGCGCTAGCAAGGAAGTTTGTTTAAGAATATGTCCGAAGGAAAATCGAGGGGCGGTTTTATATCTGAAACCGTAGCCGAACTTAAGAAAGTAACATGGCTGTCTTGGAATGAAGCCTTAAGGCTGACCGCGCTGGTGTTGGGTATATCGGTTGCTGTTGGGCTACTTCTGGGAGGACTGGATTACATCTTTTCAGAAGTAGTCAAAAAGCTTTTTGTAGGTGGTTAAGGTGGCCTCTGATACACTAGTGGCGGATAGCGGTTATAATTGGTATGTTGTACATACCTACTCCGGTTATGAGGAACGGGTGCGCAAGAATTTGGAACAGCGCACCAAGAGCATGGACGGGGAAGGTGATATAGCACGTGTGGTCATACCCACCGAAGAAGAGGTGGAGGTCCACAGCGGGCAGAGGCGTACCGTAACCAACAAGATATTGCCAGGGTATATCTTGGTGCAGATGCGCATGAACGACCTCAGTTGGGCTATTGTGCGCAATACACCCGGGGTTACCGGTTTTGTCAGTGCTGAGAGTAAGCCGGTACCGCTAAGAGAAGAAGAATACAATCGTATAATGAAGCAAATGTCTGCTGAAACACCTAAGGTCAAGGGTGGCTTTAAGGTGGGACGAAGCGTGCGTATCATTGACGGACCGTTTATTGATTTTATCGGTACTGTTGATGAAGTTGACCAGGAGAAGGGCAAGATTAAGGTTTTGCTCTCTTTGTTCGGACGTGAAACGCCGGTAGAGCTTGACTTTCTTCAGGCAGAAAAGCTTTAGGCGTTAGGAGAATTAAGTGGCTAAAAAAGTAAAAACGATTATCAAACTGCAAATCCCGGCGGGGCAGGCGAACCCGGCACCTCCGGTGGGAACGGCGCTTGGGCCTCACGGCGTGAATATCATGCAGTTCGTGAAGGAATACAACGAGCGTACCGCAAAACAGATTGGTTCCATTGTTCCTGTGGAAATTACGGTCTATGTCGACCGCACTTACAGTTTCATCACCAAGACCCCTCCGACCTCTGACCTGCTCAAGAAAGCCTTGGGGATTGATAAAGGGTCGGGTACTCCCTCACGCGGTGATAACAAGGTTCTTCCCAAAAATAAGTTGCGCGAAATTGCAGAAATGAAGGCAAAGGATGCCAACGCCAATAGTGTTGAAGCGGCGGAGCGGGCTGTTGCCGGTACCGCACGTAGTATGGGTATTAAGGTAGAATAATATGGTAGAACACGGAAAAAAATATGACGAGGTTGCCAAGCTTGTAGAAGCTGGCAAGGAATACACGCCTGATGAGGCATCAGAGTTGGTCAAGAAAACTGCGCGTGCCAAGTTCGACGAAACTGTCGAGTTGCATCTGCGCATGGGTCTTGATCCGCGCCAGGCTACGCAGCAGGTGCGCGGCGTAGCGCTTCTGCCGCATGGTCTTGGAAAACAGGTGCGCGTGCTGGTTTTCGCTCAGGGCGATGCCGAGCAGGTTGCCAAGTCGGCCGGGGCTGATTTTGTCGGCTCAGATGACATTATCAAGAAAATTGAGGATGGCTGGCTGGATTTTGACACGGCTATTGCCACGCCGGATATGATGGGCAAGGTAGGTAAACTGGGTAAAATGCTTGGTCGCAAGGGTCTTATGCCCAATCCCAAGAGCGGTACTGTGGTGACCGCACCCGACTTGCCGCGTGTTATTGATGATTCACGCAAGGGACGTGTGGAGTTCAAGCTGGATAGACAGGCAAATATCCATGTGCCACTGGGCAAGGTATCATTCGAGTCGGGTAAGATTTCGGCGAATATGGGCGCCGTAATGGAAGCTATTGTACGTGCTAAGCCAAGCGGTGCCAAGGGGCAGTACATCAAGAGCGTTACCATGAAGACTACCATGGGGCCAGGTATTCCTTTGGCTGTTAAACTGGCTGAGTCTATGACTACAGCTTAGTTAAGTTAATAATTCGGGTGTCCTGAGACAGCGGGTGTTTGCCACAAGGCGAACTTAATCATGCGGCCTGCCGAGGATAACAAATTTCGTAGCAGTATTGTTATGCTTTTTGAAGTCCTCGCGATTGCCGCGAGGATTTTTGTATACAAGGAGGTGATAAGGTGAAAAAAGAAGCTAAACCCGGTGTGGTTTCTGCCATCAGTGAAGTACTGGGCAAGTCTACGGCTGGTGTGGTTACGACTTATCAGGGCGTTCCAACGACAGAGATCGTTAATCTGCGACATAAGTTGCGCGATGCCAATCTGGAGTTCAAGGTTGTAAAGAACACCATGATGCGCCGTGCTGCTCAGGAGGCAGAACTTGATTTTCTGTCAACCCATTTTGATGGCGCTAATGCCGTTGTGTTGGGATATGACGACGTATCGGCCCCGGCGCGTGTGCTGACCCAGTTTATTTCATCGTCCGGTGTCGGTATGACAGTCAGGGGCGGATTCCTAGAGGATCGCTGGCTTAGTGACGGCGAGGTTAATATTTTGGCTACATTGCCTACAAAGGGTGAGTTGGTGGCAAAAGTGCTGGGTGGACTGCAAGGACCGATTGTCGGCTTGGTACAGGCGCTTTCCAGCCCTATGTTGGGCATAGTTTACGCATTAAATGCAAGAATACAACAAATGGAGGGTAATTAAAATAAAATGGCTAAAATGTCTGTAGAAGAAATGGTTGCTGCGGTCAAGGAAATGACCGTTCTTGAGCTTTCCGAACTTGTGAAGGCTCTTGAGAATGAATTCGGTGTACGTGCTGCTGCTCAGGTTGTAGCTGCTGCTCCTGCTGCCGCTGCTGCCGGTGCTGAAACTGCTGCTGAAGAGCAGACTGAGTTCACGGTTGTCCTAAAGGACGCCGGTGCCAACAAAATCAATGCTATTCGTGTGGTGCGCGAACTTACTGGTCTGGGTCTCAAAGAGTCCAAGGACTTGGTGGAAGGCGCTCCCAAGAACGTCAAAGAAGGCGTTAGCAAAGAAGAAGCTCAGTCAGCTAAGGCAAAACTGGAAGAAGCCGGCGCCGCTGTCGAAATCAAGTAGTTTAATAACGACAATAACACAGCAAAAAGCGGGGACCCTACACAGATGGTGGGGTCTCCGCTTCTATTGTTGCAGGTTTTTTGGTGATTGTAAGATTGACTGGCTTGCCGTCAATGTTGATAAGCATTTGCGATGGTGCCAGCATCATGCCTGAAATGCACATTTTGAGGGCTTCATCTACACTGATGTCGCTGCGGGTCATGTTTTCCTCGGCTACTATGGCGGAAAACCCGCTCCATGGGACAGGGGATGTCGGCAGATATATGGCGTAATACTTGTGACCGTCACCTGCGGTATATTCATTGGTTATGAAGGCGATGGTACGCATGGAGTTTGCCGGAAATTCCACAAGAACGACCTCACGGAATGCTGTTCTACTAATGGCGCCTGTGCCTGAGAAGCTGGCCATTATCTGCTTTGCGCCGTTGTAAATCTGCTTGAAAATTGGTATTCGTTTGAGAATGGCGTCGCCTAATTGTATTAGCTTTTTTCCAACGAAGTTATGCGCTAGCATCCCGACAAGAAAAATGATGACGACGGTGAAAACAATCCCAAGACCGATGATGTTTATGCCAAGAATGTTATGGATGATTGGTTGTAAAAAGTCATCAGCTGTGCGGAAAGCCCATACCAGCACTAACACGCTGGCAACGACAGGTACGACCACAACTACTCCGGATAGGAAAAGTGTGCGTAACCTGCCCATGAAGCGAGACCATGCCGAGTGTCCGTGTTGTTTGCTCATATCAAAATCCTATGGGGAGTACAATTCCCAAGTATTCCACAGTATTTTAGCACTTTGGTAGAGGTAATATAAAAATCCTACGTTTTGACGCCATACTGTTCACTGCATATAGTTCAAAATATTCGCTGTTTTCTATATACTTTCTATAAGAATAGTCCATAAAAAAAGCACCGCCTTGAAAATTTGGCGGTGCTACATTTGTGCAGAATGGCTCACTAGCTGGTTTCAATTCATTGTTACATTGTCAACTGATGTTAACATTACTTTTGGACTAGATAGTGTGGACATGAGTTCATACTAATACTTTCAACCATA
>WRHS01000015.1 GCA_009783135.1 Dehalococcoidia bacterium | reverse complement strand
TGAGATTGAATACACGGGTGATATCTGCCCGAACTCATCCTGACAAAAATACGATTTCATGCCGTGAAAAACGCCAACTGAACCATTTGTTATAGTCGCAGCATTGTCAGGCGTATCCACTCCTTTCCCTGCGGCCTCACAGCCTATTAGTTCAACTTCGCTGTTGTTCAAAAACTCATAAAACGATCCTATGGCATTGCTCCCTCCGCCGACACAGGCGATTACAGCATCAGGCAGTCTACATTCATCAGCTATAATTTGCGCTTTAATTTCGCGTCCGATTACTGCCTGAAAATCACGTACAATCGTTGGGAATGGGTGCGGGCCCATAGCTGAGCCGAGGCAATAATGCGTATCAGCCATACGCCCTGCCCATTCGCGCATTGTCGCGTTTACGGCATCCTTCAGCGTGGCTGTGCCGCTTGTCACGCAGTTTACTTTCGCCCCGAGGAGTTCCATGCGATAAACGTTCAATGCCTGCCGTTTCATATCCTCACGCCCCATAAATATCTCGCATTGCATTTGCATCAGCGCAGCAGCAGTCGCGGCGGCTACGCCGTGCTGACCAGCGCCGGTTTCTGCGATAATACGGGTTTTGCCCATTTTTTTTGCCAAAAGCGTCTGCCCTAAAACATTGTTTATCTTGTGTGAGCCTGTATGATTTAGGTCCTCACGCTTAAGATATACTTTCGCCCCGCCTAAATCCTCTGTCATTCTTTTGGCATAATACAGAAGAGATGGTCGCCCTGCGTATTGCTTAAGCAAGTCGCCAAGTTCGTTTATGAAGCACAAATCATGCGACCACCACTCATATGCCTGCTCCAGTTCTAAAACAGCGCCCATCAGTGTTTCCGGTATATACTGCCCTCCATAACACCCGAATCTTCCTTTTGACATCCTTTTCTCTCCTTGAATATTATTCTTTAAAACAAAAAATCCCTGACAAATCCAATTGGATTTGTCAGGGACGAATGCAAATTATCCGTGGTGCCACCCTGATTCACGATTGCTCGCGCGCTTAGCGGGGTACCAACATACCCCCAGCAACTAACGGATGCCTTCCCGTCACAGGATACTCAGCTCACACGCCTTTGTCCCGTGCCCTCAGCGGGCCATTTGACAATCAGCATCTCCTACCCGGCTCTCAGCTTCCCGGGCTCTCTGTATGGCGCATAATTGCCGTTATTTCCGCCTCAACGGTTTCGTACAATAAACCACATTTCATATAATCGTGTCAAGCAAACGCAAGTACCCATACACTTACTTCTCGGTTCTATGGTCAATTAGGAGCTCAGCATTCATACCGGCGAGTTCAACACAACAATTCGCCTCAGCATCAGATGACGAGGAGACCGCCTTGCCATCCAGCGCAAAGTGAATTCGATTAGATTTCCCTTTAATCTTTGTAAAGTACTTTACGTCGCGTGGAATACGCAGTACAGACGTGGCATTGATTTGATTTATCTCGATTGCCTGAGGCAACTCATCCGCGCATATCTCCATATCCGTATTGCAGTTTAATGAAACCCTGCCTTTTACGCCGTCCAAGCACACACTTTTGGCTTTTCCATCCAACTCAAATGGACAATTTGTTCCATTTATCCGCAAGGCATCAGCAATAGTGGATAGTTCAATGTCATCACAGTACTTAGACGGCAAAGAAATAAAGATGACCAGAGCCGCTTTGCCTTCGGCTTCACTGTTTTTCCCAACGCGGCGAATGTTCACATCAAAACGGCTTTGATGCTCGTCAAGTTGAACCTTATAATCCTGCGCCAGTGTTTGCAGTACATTAGATGCAAGACGCACGCGTATTTTTTCATTGTCCGCCACGCTCAAATTGAGCGCCAGCGCACCAGGTGCGTGGATGTCAAAATGGGTTGGACGGCTTATGTCATATTCCATCACGCTTTCGTAAGCGTAATTCGCAACAACACGGCTCAGCTTTTCCTCTGAAAGCAGGTCATCTATGGAAACAGAGAACAATGCCGCAATCGCCATCAAGTTTTCAATATCAGGCAGACCACCTTCCGTTTCCCACTTGGTTATTGCCTGACGTGATACGCATAATTTTTCGGCAAGCTGCTCCTGTGACATATTGCCTTGTTTGCGCAGGGTTTTGAGTTTTTCAGAAAAGTTCATTTTTTGTGGGCTCCTTTATTTATTTAATGCCACAAGTATATGTCCGCTCTATATTACCAACAAGCAACTTTGGTTAACAATTACATTTTATTTTGCTACTTTTTGTAGCATTGGAGAATTTTTTGGCAAAAAGAAGAGGGCGCTCATATCGAACGCCCTCATTAGTTTCATTACACAGCTAAGAGCTATGACTCATCTGCCGTAACAGGCTCACCTAGTTCCTCATTCCCATCACCTGAAAGTTCAGAGGCAAAGAAAGGCAGCGTTTTCTCTCTTTTGTTCTGCTCTTTTTGCGCCGCAAGAGCACGCGCTTCCTTCTCTGCTTCCAAGCAGGCATTGCAACGCGCCGGTATCAGCTTACCAATAATCACATTTTCTTTAAGCCCAACCAGACGATCCACCTTGCCATAGATGGCAGCCTCTGTAAGTACGCGGGTAGTTTCCTGGAATGATGCCGCCGCCAGCCAACTTTCAGTTGAGAGGGAGGCGCGCGTAATACCCATCAGCACCGTTTGTGCTGTGGCAGGCTCACCGCCCTCAGCCAAAACCTTTGCGTTATTCTCCTCAAAGCGATAGCGCTCAATCAGCTCGCGCGGAATGAAGTCTGTGTCGCCGGCCGATTCAATGCGCACCTTCGAAAGCATCTGGCGCACAATCACCTCAATATGCTTGTCGTTAATATGCACTCCTTGTGAACAATACACTTTTTGCACCTCGTCCACAAGGTAGCGCTGCACAGCGTCCTTACCAAGCACAGATAAAACGTCCTGCGGATTAATCGAGCCATCGGTTAGCTGCTGCCCTGTTTTCACCAAATCACCAGTCACAACACGAATATGCGTAGCCGCAGGAACAACATACTTACGCTCGTCCGATTCCTCATAGCGAATAACCAGCTTATCATCTTCAACCTGAACCTCGCCGGACATGCGGGCTACCAAAGATTCGGTCGTGATATCGGCTGAGCCCTTCTTGCCAGCCTTGGGGGAGGCAAGCAATGCACCCGCCTCCACTTTAGCGCCGTCCTTTACCTGAACGTGCCAGCCTTTGGGAAGGGGATACTCATCGCGGAATATCTCAGAACTTGAGACATTAATCCAGCGCCCGTCCTCAGTCTCGATTACGTCTGCCACGCCATCAATCTCGGAAATAATGGCCTGCGCTTTAGGCGTGCGGGCTTCAAACAATTCCTCCACACGAGGCAGACCGGATGTGATATCCAAGCCCACCACACCACCCGTATGGAAGGTACGCAGTGTGAGCTGAGTACCGGGCTCGCCGATACTCTGCGCCGCCACGATACCAACGGCAGTATACATATCAATAGTGCGTCTGCGCGACAAATCGCGCCCGTAACATTTCTGGCATACGCCCTGCCGTGATTGGCACGACATAGGTGAGCGTATATGCGCCCTCTTTATACCGGCTGCAGTAATCTCAGCCGCTTTAATCTCATCAATTTCCTCATCACGATCAACAATTACCTCACCGGTACCCGGGTTGGCAATCTGGCTGGCAGCCAAACGACCGATAATACGATCGCTGAATGAAGGCAACATGCCCTTTTCCGTCGGCTCATCAATCCAAATACCTATGGTATCGCCGCAATCCTCTTCGCGCACTATGACGTCTTGGGTAACATCCACCAGGCGGCGTGTCAGATAACCCGAACCCGATGTACGCAGAGCGGTATCAGCCAAACCCTTGCGGGCACCGTGCGTAGAAATGAAGTATTCCAGCGTGGACAAACCCTCGCGCAGCGATGACTTAATGGGGAAGTCGATAATTTTACCGGATGGGTTAGTCATCAGACCGCGCATACCGGCCATCTGGGTAATCTGCGAAATGTTACCCTTGGCACCAGATGTGGCCATCATATAGACCGAACCACGGCGGTTCATGGACGAACTAATTGACTGCTTGATGCGGTCTGTTGTCTGCATCCACACATCGACTATTCCCTTATAGCGCTCATCATCCGTAATCAGTCCGTCTGAGTACTGGCTATCAAGCAGTTTGGACTGCTCGTCAGCTTTCTCCAACAGTTTAGTCTTATCTCCAGGCACTTCCACGTCGCTCATGGAGATACTAATGCCGGACCACATGGCATATTTAAAGCCGACACCCTTGAGCCCATCCAGCATCTCCGCCATAGCCTCATCGGAGGCAAGCAGTTTATAGCTGCGGGAGATTATATCCTTTAGGGCTCCCTTGTCGATGTTTTTGTTTATAAAGCCCAGTTCCTTAGGCAGAATATCGTTGAAAATAATGCGTCCGACAGTCGTGCGTATACGCTCGCCTGTTGCGTAACGTACATTTATCTCGGCGCATAAGTCCACCTCGCCTATTTCGCAGGCCAGTTTAGCTTCCTCAAAGCTGCCGAAATTCATATTCTCGCCTTTGCTGCCCTGGCGGATATTAGTCAGGTAATAGCAGCCAAACACCATATCCAGGGTAGGTGCCACAACCGGATCCCCGCAGGAAGGCAAAAGCATATTGCGAATCGAGAGCATCATCTCACGGGCTTCTCTAATGGATGCCTTAGACAGCGGCACATGCACAGCCATTTGATCGCCATCGAAATCGGCGTTAAACGCCGTACACACCAAAGGATGAATCTGAATTGCAGAGCCATCAATTAGCACCGGCTCAAAGGCCTGAATTGAAAGGCGATGCAGCGTAGGAGCGCGGTTTAACATCACAGGACGCTCCTTGACAACCTCCTCCAGCACGTCATACACCTCCGGCTTAGCCCGTTCCACCAATCTGCGGGCGCTTTTAATATTGGATGCCAGCCCGTCCACCACCAAACGGTGCATAACAAACGGCTTGAAAAGTTCCAGCGCCATGCGACGCGGCAGACCGCACTGATACAACTTAAGCGACGGACCAACTACAATGACAGAACGACCGGAGTAATCCACGCGTTTACCCAGCAGATTCTGGCGGAAACGACCCTGTTTACCGCGCAGCATATCGGAAAGGGATTTTGCCTTGTGGTCACCTGAAACAGATACCGCACGACCACGGCGGGCATTGTCAATCAGCGAATCCACCGCTTCCTGCAACATGCGTTTCTCATTGCGCACAATTATTTCAGGCGCACCGATTTCTATGAGATGGCGCAGGCGGTTATTGCGGTTGATGACGCGGCGGTAAAGATCATTCAAATCGGACGTGGCGAAGCGACCGCCATCAAGCTGCACCATAGGACGCAGGTCCGGCGGCAGTACAGGAAGAATGGTAAGCACCATCCAAGCCGGTTTGTTGGATGAACGGCGGAAAGCCTCCACCAACTGCAGTTGCTTGGCGGCCTTGCGGCGGCGCTGTCCTGAGGATGAATGCGTTTCCTGAATCAGCTGGCTGCGAAGACCATCCAAATCAATTGTTGAGAGCAGTTTGAGAATCGCCTCAGCACCCATGCCAGCCTCAAATATCTGACGATAGTTTGTTCTAAGCTCATGATGTTGATTCTCGGTAAGCAGTGAGCCGCGGTGCAAGTCCTTGAGCAACTCAATTTTAGACGGCAATTCGTCCTCTAAGCGAGCACGCTCTGCATCAAAAGCACGTCTTAGCTGATTAATCTCTTCAACAGTTGCCTGTTCTTTTTCCAGTTGCGCCACTTTGTCTTCTATTTTGATTTTTCTCTGCTCTATCTCGTCGTTGAACTGCTCTTCTATCTGCTTAATTGCCTCGGCACGAGCCTCTTCGTTAACTGAAATAACAATATAATGTGAGAAGTAAATCACACGCTCAAGAGAACGCGAAGACAGATCAAGCAACAGCCCCACGCGGCTGGGTATGCCGCGGGCAAACCAAATATGGCTTACGGGACAGGCAAGTTCAATATGACCTATGCGTTCACGGCGCACCTTAGCACGGGCAATTTCCACGCCGCATTTGTCGCAGATAATGCCCTTAAAGCGCACCCTTTTATACTTGCCGCAAGCACACTCAAAGTCTTTGATAGGACCAAAAATGCGCTCACAGAACAACCCGTCGCGCTCAGGCTTGAGTGTGCGATAGTTTATGGTTTCCGGTTTGGTAACCTCGCCGTAGGACCAGCTTAAAATCTGCTCCGGCGAAGCAAGGGAAACACGTACTGCATCAAAATCATTAACTTCCAGCATTCTCTTCTTCTCCATCGCGTTCTTCTGCCTCTGCGTCAACCATCAGAGAAAGAGCGCTATCTAAAACAGGTAATTCTTTTTCGCTGCCACCATCGTCATGCACCTTGATGGCAGAAGCATTTTTTTCCTCTTCATTCAAAACTTCCACCGACAACCCAAGGCTCTGCAACTCTTTCACCAGTACCTTGAAAGACTCCGGAACACCGGGCGGCAGAACATCCTCGCCCTTAACAATGGCCTCATAAGTTTTGGAACGACCAGTGACATCATCGGATTTGGTGGTAAGCATTTCCTGAAGATTGTGAGCTGCCCCATAGGCCTCAAGCGACCATACTTCCATTTCACCGAAACGCTGACCGCCGAACTGCGCCTTACCACCAAGCGGTTGCTGCGAAATGAGTGAATACGGACCAGTGGCGCGGGCATGTACTTTATCTTCAACAAGATGAATCAGCTTCAGCATATAGATATTACCCACTGTGACCGGTTGGTCAAAAAACTCGCCGGTGCGCCCGTCGCGCAACTGCGATTTGCCGCCGATTGGTGAGGGCAGATTATTGTCCTCACAAACCTGACGTACGTGCTTTTCCAGTTCCTTGGCATTCATTTTACCCGGGGCTATGCCGTTGGCATCGAGCCACAATCTAAAACAAATAATACGTGCCTCACCACGATGCTTGCTGTCAAAAGCCTTCTCCGCGTCTTGTCCCTTGCTCTTAATCCAACCCTTGGTTTTCTCAAGGTCAAAAGACGACGTGTGGTTGTCTGAGTCAAACACCACAGCCTGAGCCTGCTGTGCCATCCATAACCGTGCCAGTCCGTCCTCAATATCCACATCCAACGCACCGTCAAATACCGGCGTTACGGCCTTGAATCCCAACCACTGACCTACCCAACCCAAGTGAGTTTCCAGAATCTGACCCAGGTTCATACGGGAAGGCACGCCGATGGGGTTAAGTACAATATCAACCGGGGTGCCGTCGGGCAGATAAGGCATATCCTCCACCGGGGCAACAATTGAGATAACACCTTTATTGCCATGGCGACCGGCAAGCTTATCACCTGCGGAAATTTTGCGGCGCTGCGCTACCCACACCTGAACCCATTTGTTAACGCGTGCCGGCAAATCATTCCCCTCATCGCGGGAGAAAACACGCACATTGATAACCTTGCCTGATTCACCATGCGGAACACGCAATGAAGTATCTTTTACCTCACGCGCCTTTTCACCGAAAATGGCACGCAGTAACTTTTCCTCAGCGGAAAGTTCTGTTTCACCCTTGGGGGTAATTTTACCCACCAGAATGTCGCCCGGTTCCACCTCGGCACCGACACGGATAATGCCATACTCATCCAACTCACGCAGGTTTTCTTCACTAACATTGGGGATGTCGCGAGTTATTTCTTCGGGTCCAAGTTTGGTGTCACGTGCCTCAACCTCGTGCTTCGAAATATGAATTGAGGTGAACTTATCACGCTCAAGCAATCTATCACTTACTATGATGGCGTCTTCATAGTTGTAGCCACCCCAACTCATGAAAGCGGCCACAACGTTCTGTCCCAATGCCAGTTCGCCGCGCTCGGTGGCCGAACCATCTGCTAAGACCTGCCCGACTGTAACTTTCTCGTTTGCACTCACAATAGGACGCTGATTAATACACGTGCCTTGATTTGTACGCACAAATTTCTTAAGCGGATAGACTTCCTCATGCCCGTCGGGTGCGATGATGCATATTTCCGTACTGGTAACCGAGGATACCACACCATCCGTCTTGCTGAACTGCACCTGACCGCTGTAGCGTACAGCCTCGGCCTCCATACCAGTCGCCACCAATGGGGCTTCCGGCAGTACCAGCGGTACACCCTGACGTTGCATGTTGGCACCCATAAGTGCACGATTGGCATCATCATGCTCAAGGAACGGGATGAGAGACGCCGCCACGCTGAAAATCTGCTTGGGCGAAACGTCCATGTACTCTACCCTAGACGGCGGAACAAAGAGGTATTGATCTGACAGACGCGTCTCAATGCGGTCATCCACAAACTCACCTAATGCATTGAGTTTGGAGTTAGCCTGAGCAATATTGTATTTGTCTTCCGTATCCGCCTGCATATACTCCACCTCAGAGGAAACGAACGGCAGAACTTTTACAACACGCGGCGCAAGCTTGGACAGCTTTGTTAGGTCGTCTTTGGTGACAGCCACACCGGCCGGCAGCAATATCTTACCCTTGCTGTCCTTGACATCTTCAAGCGGCTTGCGTCCAAGCAACTCATGGCTGCGCGTATTCAACTCGCTTTTTACCTTACAGTAAGGCGTTTCAATAAACCCATAGCGGTTGATACGCCCGTATGTTGCCAAAGAGCCAATAAGGCCAATGTTCGGGCCTTCTGGCGTTTCAATAGGACAAATACGTCCGTAGTGAGAGAAATGCACGTCACGTACGTCAAAGCCGGCACGCTCACGGGACAGACCGCCGGGTCCCATGGCTGACAGACGGCGTTTATTTGTCAGTTCTGCCAGCGGATTAGTCTGGTCCATGAATTGAGAAAGCTGAGAGCCGCCGAAGAACTCGCGTATAACAGAAACCACCTGACGGATATTAACCAAAGCACTGGGTGTGAGCGCCTCGGCGGAAAGAATACTCATGCGCTCACGGGCAACGCGCTCTAGTCGCATTAGACCCAAGCGGAACTGATTCTGGATCAACTCGCCGACAGTGCGAATGCGACGATTGCCAAGATGGTCTATGTCATCGGAATGATCCTGCCCATTATTAACCATAATAATGCGGCGCACGATCTCAAGCATATCCTCATGCGTTAAAGCTCGGCCTTCCCCTTCTGCCGAAGGTGTTAAATCCAAACGTCTGTTAAGCTTGTAACGTCCTACCAGCCCCAAATCATAATGGTCGGAGTTGAAGAACATATTTTGCAACAGCTTACTGGCATTATCCAGATTGGGAGGGTCACCGGGGCGCACCTTGCGATAAATATCCAGCAAAGCCGCCTCTTTAGTGCGAATAGCCGGATCGCGTTCAATGGTTGACCTAATATATTGATGGTCAGTGGAATTATCCTCAGCCGCAAATATGGAAATCAACTCGCTGTCAGAGGCATATCCTATAGCACGCAACAGCGTTGTTACGGGAATTTTGCGTTTGCCGTCAATTTTAACTGAAATTACGTCACGGGTACTGGTTTCAAAATCCAGCCAAGCGCCACGGCTGGGAACAAGGTTGGCGTTGCACAAACGCCTCCCGCTGACAGCATCCTCCGTCACGGTGAAATAAACACCCGGCGAACGCAGCAACTGACTGACAATAACACGCTCAGTGCCGGAAGTAATATAAGTGCCTTGAGCCGTCATCATGGGCATGTCGCCAAAGAACAGATCAAAAGGCTCCTTAATTTCACCGGTGTTTTTCACCAGCAATCTTGCCTTAACATAGAGCGTTATTGCATAGGTCTGGTCGCGCTGAACGCATTCCTGCTCTGATAAGCGCGGCTCACGGAATTCATAGTCTATGAAGCTAAGCTCAAGACGATTGCCCGTGAAGTCTTTTATGGGCGAAATTTCCTCCATCAGTTGCTTGATGCCTTCTTCCAGCAACCACTGGAAAGAAGTAAGCTGCAAATTGATGAGGTTGGGAACCTCCAAAACCTGTGAAACCTGCGAATAGGACTTGTGCGGGACAGGGGGACGTACCCCTACGGGAAAAATCGGTTGTTCCAAAAACTCACTCCTCAAACAAAACCCTGCAGTAAAAGAGGCAATTTTTTAGTCGCAGTTATAGGCTAAAAAACTGTAAGCGGAGGATAGAAACAGTAGAATGTATTAATTAACGCCATAAGCAAAGGGAGATTGTATCATAAGAAAATTAGCATGTCAACAATATGATGCGTTCTTCTTTACACCACACAATAAGCAAATTATAATAAGCCTTACTGAACTGGTTAGAACACAAAATTATGTCTACTTCAATAGAGCATGAACTGAGTCACATAGCGCCAACCAAGGATACCTTGGTTTCCATCGGCATGTTCGACGGGCTGCACATGGGACATCAAGCGCTTGTACGGCGTTTGGTAGAACAATCGCGCGCAAAAGAAATGCTCAGTGCTGTCATCACGTTTAAGCAGCACCCATCCGCACTGCTAACCCCCCACTCCACCGTACCTTTGCTGACAAGTCTCGACGAGCGTATTTGTCTGTTAAAAAACATGGATGTGGATGTAGTAGCCGCGCTTACATTTTCACCAGAACTGGCTGCTCTTGGAGCACAACATTTCGTGTCAATACTACAATGCTGTCTCAAAGTGCATGGGCTGATACTGGGCTGGGATTTCGCCCTTGGGCATCAACGCGAGGGCTCTTTGGAAACATTGCACACCTTAGGGCAGCATATGGGGTTCACCACCGAAGTAGTTTCACCTGTGGAATACTATGGAAAAATCGTATCCAGTACCACTATCCGACAGACACTGGCTACAGGGAATATCACCGATGCCAATGCCATGCTTACGCGTCCATTCCGTATTGAAGGCACGGTCATCGCAGGCGACGCACGAGGAACAACACTGGGTTTCCCCACCGCAAACATTGCGCCCACTCCACAACAGGCACTGCCGGCAGATGGAGCATATGCCACCATCGCCACTATTAACGACCAAACACATCCCTCCGCAACGTTCATCGGCACACGCCCCACCTTTGATGGAGTAGAACGCATTGTGGAAACACATTTGCTAAATTACTGCGCTAATCTTTACAACCACAACCTTAAAATAGATATAATAGAGCGGTTGCGCGGAGTGACAAAATTCCCTGATGCTGAAGCGCTCCAAGCACAGATTGCATTGGATATCTTACAGGTACGCCAAATACTGTCTGTGCCCGACTGCGAAAAAACTGAGAAGAGTTAATGATGCAAAATAATTTTGACTTCAATCACCTTTTACGCCGCGGTGTCGCCGAAGTGATCGTAGAAGAAGAATTCATCGCACGCCTTAAAAATGGCGATAAATTGCGCCTGAAAGAAGGCTTTGACCCATCATCAAGCGACATACATCTAGGTCACATGGTAGGGCTTAGAAAGTTGCGCCAATTTCAGGAACTAGGGCATGAAGTGGTGCTCATCGTAGGCGATTGGACGGCGCAAATCGGCGACCCCACGGGACAAAGTGTCACGCGTCCGGTTCTGAGTTACGAACAGGTAAAAAGCAATGCCGAAACATATATGCAGCAGTTCTTTAAAATTGTTGACCGCAGCCGCACAGAAGTGCGCTGGCAAAGTGAGTGGTTCGGCGAGTTTTCTTTAGCAGACGTGCTCAAACTCACCGGTCGCTTCACCATCGCACAATTCCTTGCACGTGAGGATTTTAACAAACGATTCACAGCAGGCAAGCCGATTACCCTAACTGAATTTATCTACCCGCTGCTTCAGGCATATGACTCTGTACAAATACAAGCGGGAGTGGAATTCGGCGGCACAGACCAGAAATTCAATCTTCTGGTAGGTCGCGAGCTGCAGGGAATGGTAGGGCAACAACCGCAGCAAGTACTGATGACTCCGCTACTGGTTGGCACCGATGGCGCCCATAAAATGAGTAAAAGCCTTGGGAATTACATCGGCATTACAGAGGCCCCAGCGCAGATTTTCGGCAAGGTGATGTCTGTTCCTGATAACCTGCTAATGGATTATTTCACGCTAGTCACAGATGTCCCGGATGCAGAACTGGCAGAGTTCCGTACTGAAATAGAAAATGGAGCCAATCCCATGGCGCTCAAAAAGCGCCTGGCACGTGAGATTATCTCCCAACTTTATGACAAATCAGCCGCAACGGCTGCTGAGGACAATTTTGTGCGCATAGTACAGAACAAAGAAACGCCGGCCGAAATTCCTGAGTTCCGCATAATCCCGGGAACACTATCCATACCCGGCGTGATGCTTGATGCAGGCTTGGTCAAAAGCAAAGGCGAGGCCATGCGCCTCATCCAACAGGGCGGAGTGGAAATAGACGGCAATAAGATTACGGAGCCGAATTATCCAGTCGCAAACGGCGCAGTACTTAAGGCAGGCAAGCGGCGGTATGTGATGTTAGTTGAATGACAAATACATAGCAACTGTTGTACAGCTTTGGCTGCTACAATAATGCGTAATGGTTTATGCAAAACACAGAGGCTGGATAAAGAGGCTTTTGCTATTGCAGCAACCTGACAAGCATAACCATACCGCATAGCGTAACGAGCATCGGCGACTACGCATTCAATGCCTGTGATAACCTAGCCAGCATAACCATACAAAACAGTGCGACAAAGATTGGCACGGATGCCTTTACAGCTTACACTTCTCTCGTCATCACTTGTCCTAACAATCCCTACGCTCATAAGTGCTGCTTGAAAGAAAAAATCAATGTTTGGCTAACTATCCCATAAGTTTGTATTTAGCCATGAATACTGCTACGTAAGATTTGTGATTTTATCGTATCAAATTTTCCTCGGTTTCAGTTGTTTATTGCACAATTTTTAAGCTATAATTCTTAATTCTCGTATGACTATATAGCTTTGAAGGAGCAATTTTATGACCAACCTTAGAATTCCCGGCCCTACACCCTGCCCGCCTGAAGTACTGGCTGCCATGGGACGCCAGATGGTTAATCACCGCGGCGGTGAATTTCAGAAAACAGTACTTAGCGTCACAGACAAGTTAAAGAAGCTGTTTCTTACCCAAAACGACGTGTTTTTGCTAACCGGCTCCGGCACAGGCGGGCTGGAAGCAGCGGTCGTCAATTCATTTTCGCCGGGTGATAAGGTATTGTCTGTCTCCATCGGCGTTTTCGGCGACCGCTTGGCTAACATCGCCAAGACCTTCGGCGCCGATGTTATCATACTTAAGAACGAATGGGGCAAAGCTGCCGACATAGCAGCCATCAAAGCGGCGCTTGACAATGACCCTTCCATCAAAGCTGTCATGGTCACACACAACGAAACATCAACAGGTGTCACAAACGATCTTAAAGCTATTTCCGAAACCATAAAACCTTATGACAAATTATTCGTTGTTGATGCCATTTCCAGTATCGGAAGCATCGCTCTACCAGTAGATGAATGGGGCATAGACGTCATGGTAACAGGAGCACAAAAGAGTTGGATGGTGCCCCCCGGAATAGCTATGGTAGCCCTTTCCGAGAAAGCATGGAATGCCAATGCAGCAGCCAAAACACCGCGTTTCTATTGGGACTTCGCCAGAGCCAAAAAAGCCTTTGCCAACGGCGGACAAACCCCATGGACCCCCGCTGTTTCTGTTATCTCTGCCCTTGATGTATCTCTTACCATGATGACAGATGAAGGCTTGGATAACATCATCGCGCGTCACATCAAACTTGGCAAGATGACCCGTGAGGGCGTCAAGGCATTGGGCCTTAAGCTGTTTGCCGATGAGGCATATGCTTCCAACACAGTCACCGCAGTTTTGGGCTCAGACGGATTAGCCCCAAAGACACTCAATAAAATCATGCGTGAGGAGTACGACATAGTACTATCCGGCGGACAGATGGATCTGGACGGCAAAATCTTCCGCATAGGGCATTTGGGCTGGGTCAATGAAAAAGATATTGAGTCCGTTTTGTGCGCACTCAAATCCGCATTACCAAAAGCCGGCTTTATTGGAGGTAATTAATCTATGACAATGAATGTGCTGGTAGCCGACCCTTTGGCACAAGAGGGTGTTGATGCACTCAAGCAATATGCCAATGTAGACGTTAAAACCAAACTCGCGCCGGAAGAGCTGAAAGCCATCATAGGTAACTATGAGGCGCTCGTGGTGCGCAGTCAGACACGCGTCACCGCCGATATTATTGAAGCCGGCACCAAACTAATCGTCATCGGACGCGCCGGAGTCGGTGTGGATAACATTGACACCGCGGCCGCCACACGCCACGGTATTATCGTAGTCAACGCACCAACCGGCAATACCATCTCGGCTGCAGAACACGCCGTCGCACTCATGATGGCACTGGCTAGAAATATCCCCCAAGCTAATGCCTCACTCAAAAGCGGAGAATGGAAACGCAACGACTTCATGGGAACCGAGGTTCGCGGCAAAACACTGGGGCTCGTAGGCTTAGGCAACGTGGGCAGTGAAGTGGCCCGCCGTGCACAAGGCATGGAAATGAAACTCATCGGTTACGACCCATTCGTCACAGCCGAACGTGCCGAGAAGATGAACGTTGAGATGAAAACACTTGACGAAATTTGGCAGGAAGCCGATTTCATAACACTACACGTACCGCTAATTGAAGCCACTAAGAATATGATTGGCGCCCGTCAGCTTGCCATGATGAAACCTTCTGCGCGCATTATCAACGCCGCCCGCGGCGGACTGATTGACGAAGAGGCTTTGGTTGCTGCAATCAACGCAGGAAAACTGGGCGGTGCCGCTATTGACGTCTTTATTGAAGAGCCCTGCACACAAAGCATCCTCTTCAGTTCAAACAAAATCATCGTCACGCCTCACCTTGGGGCATCCACCGCAGAGGCACAGACACTGGCTGCCACGGAAGTGGTACAGCAGATTATTGACGTACTAAATGGAAAACCCGCCAAATATGCAGTCAATGCCCCGCTGATATCAGCAGAGGTGTTGCCTGTTATGGTGCCTTATATGCATCTGGCTGATGCTGTTGGCAACCTGCTAAGCTACCTCGGTGGAGGACAAATTCAAAACCTCAACATCAAATATCAGGGCGAGGTAGCCGCGCTTGACACCAAGCCGCTCAAGGCTATTTTACTTGGCGCATTGCTGGGGCGCCTTACCGATGAGCGCATCAATATGGTCAACTCGAATATGGAAGCCACCAAGCGCGGCATCAAAATTACTGAGGAAAAGCAAGCCACCTGTGATAACTACGCCAACCTTATAAGTATGGAGGCGGTTACCAGTGAAGGCACTGCAACCGTTTCCGGCTCTGTGATGCGCGGTGAAAGCCACATTGTACAGATAAACCAGCATTGGATTGACATCATGCCCACCGGCAGCTACTTCCTCTTATGCACTCACCAAGACCGGCCCGGGCTAATTGGCGCAGTCGGCAAGATCGCAGGCGATGCCGATATCAACATCAGCTATATGCACTTATCGCGCCTTCAGGCACGCGGTGATGCACTAATGGTACTGGCTTTGGACGAAGCCCTACCAAATGCCCAATGCAAGCAGATTTTAGATTTGCCAGACGTCTATTCCGCTAAGCTGGTCAAAATCTAAGCTAGACAATATTTTGAGATTTTGAGAGGGGTTGTGCGGCCCCTCTCATTCGTTTACGACAAAAGCACAAATTAAGAGAACGTTATGAGAGTAACTTCATTACAACATTTGTACGAACTTTTAATGAATCATGGCATTTTTCTTCAAAAACTCGCTTTGCTGAAAACGTCATTGTTATTTCATTGAACAAAGATACTTATATCTGCATTAAGGATGGAATATATTTTGACGTATATATAAACGATATTCTGTATGGTGAAGTAGAAGGTGAAGAAATCGTTGAAGGGCTAGAAGAAATTGCCAATAGTTTTATAATAGAGTTCACAAACTCAAGAAACATAAGGGAAGTTTTCTGCATCAAAAGAAAAGAGTTTGAAAAAAACAAGAGTAAATTCTTAAAGCGAAAAAATGTTAAAAGTTTGAAAGAGCCGGATTGATATTATCTTCCCCCCTCCAGAAAACTAATTCACCTTATACCAACCTGTTAACAACCAGTCCGCTAGGTTGTTTGGGATAGAAATAAGTGCTTTTACGCGGCATGCGGTCTGAAACGTCTGAGATGGCTTTGATGATTCCGGGGCTTACCGGCTGAATGATAAAAGCCAGCTGAAACTCACCTGTTCGCACTGATTGCACCGCATCGGCGCGGTCGTAGTTAAAAACCAACCCTTCCTCATTTTCCGGTTGTATATGCAAAAGTTCTTCCATGATTATGTGGTCTATTAAGCTTACGTCCAGTTTTTTATAGACGTCGCTGTGGAAAGACGGCATAAATCTTGCGGCAACGTCGAAATCACGCAAAGTTTGCAAAGTGAAATTCTCGCCATCCAATCCGAACATTGCCAAATGCGGTTTCTGCTCAGCTGATTGCCAAACGTCTATCTTCGCCCAAGCACCACCGTCCATGGCCAATGTTTCAGCATCAAAGAAAGAGGTTAGGGCAAGTTTAAGTTCCGCAAGTTTAGTCTGGTTAAGCCCGCGCAACACACGGTGCGGCGGCAGTATAAACAAGCCCGGGTCATCGAAGGCAACAAGCGTCATCATCACAAAATTAAAAGCTGCATGGTGGTCACATTCGGGATGCAATGCCATCTGCTCACGCTGATACACCAGCGCACTCTCATAGCGGTGATGCCCATCTGCAATATAAAGCGGCTCGTCTGAGAATGCTTTAACTATTTCCTGCAAATCCACTGAGTCGGTTATTGCCCAAATATCATGCCTCTCCTCACTCTGTATACCCACCCGCATCAGCGGCTCTCCTGCCGTAACACGTTCCAACACACGCCTGACAACACTTTGTTTGTCCTCATACATGGAAAGAATTGGGCTGGTATTAGCCCTGATGGCACGAATCAAACTGATGCGGTCACTTTTTGGGCCAACCAGCGTGCACTCATGCGGACGGACCACCATTTGATGCCATCCCTCCAAACGTATGCGAGCCACCAAGCTACGCCGTTTCCTCTCGCAACCCTGATACATGAAATAATGCTCATCAACATATATGGCTGGGGTGGCATCATATTTCAGCACACCCTCGGACAACCATTGTTCCAGAAAAGTCTCAGAGCGCGTATAGCGGTTATCGCCGTCCGTATCACCAGGATTCTGTTTGCCATATTCAATGCGCACAAAATTGTGCGCGTCACGGCGATAAAGTTCTTCCTGCTGCTGCGGGCTAATCACGTCATAAGGCGGACAAATAACTGATGCCAAACTTTGCACCTTTTCCGTGTTATAGCGGATGCCCTTAAATGGATAAATCTCAGCCATTTAGCCCTCCTTCTACGCCTGTCCCAGCATATGCAGCAATTCTGTTTCGTTAATTTCTTTTATTCCCAATGCGCGGGCTTTTGCAAGCTTGCTGCCCGGATCCAACCCAACCACAAGACAATTCGTCTTTTTCGTGACGTCGCTCTTGGCACTACCGCCAAGAGCGCGGATATACCCCTCAGCAGTTTCGCGGCTGAAATGCTCAATCTTGCCCGTTATGACAAACTCATAACCAGCAAGGGGTAAGTCGGTCGCTGACGCCGTTGCGCTTTCAGCAAGCGTACCAACACCTGCCGCTTTCAGTTTGGCAATGATACGCCTGTTATCCTCATTGCGCAAAAATGCCATTATGCTGGAGGCAATTTTACCCCCGATGGACGGGATGCCTGTCAGGTCAGTCTCTGTCGCAGCGCTTAATGCATCCAAACTATTGAAATGCGCAGCTAACAACTCCGCAGTTTCTTCTCCCACGTGCCGTATGCCCAATGCATTGATTAGGCGCGGTAGAGGGCGGGACTTGCTCTTATCAATTGCCAGCAGTAAATTATCCACCGATTTTTCACCCAAGCGCTCAATCGCAAGTAACTCTTCACGGCGACCGTCAAGCATATAAATATCAGCTATGTCCTGTACCAGTCCCTCACGCAACAGCAGCGCCGCCATCTGTCCGCCAATGCCGCGGATATCCATTGCCCCACGCGAGACGAAATGCTGCAGACGTTCTTCTACCTGAGCCGAACAGGAAG
The DNA here is from genome assembly GCA_009783135.1 of Dehalococcoidia bacterium. Classification (GTDB taxonomy): domain Bacteria; phylum Chloroflexota; class Dehalococcoidia; order Dehalococcoidales; family UBA1222; genus WRNG01. The sequence goes on along the minus strand of WRHS01000015.1, from coordinate 2,644 downwards.
CATTGGGGCAATAATACATCACCTCTTCCTGCGGCTTGAAAACAGGTGCGCTGCACACGGGACAAACAGGCGCCATACTCGCCGCGTCATACAATTTGTCGCACAAGCTGAAAGGGGCAGACCTGCCTGCGCGTGACAACATTTCAGGTGTCGGCCCCACAATCTCAGGAATTACGTCGCCGGCACGCTGAATGAAAACCATATCCCCCTCACGTATATCCTTGCGTCGGATATCGTTCTCGTTATGTAATGCGGCGCGGCTGATTGTGACGCCGCCTACCACCACCGGTTGCAACACAGCCACCGGATTGAGTGTACCCGTGCGACCTACGCTGACAATAATTTCATTGAGTTGCGTACGCCCCTGCACAGCGGGAAACTTGTAAGCAATAGCCCAGCGTGGTTCCCGTCCCACGTCACCTAGTTCTTCCTGATATGCGACGGGATCAATCTTCATAACAATGCCGTCTGCCTCATACGGCAAACTGCTGCGCGCGTCCGTCCATTGCCGGTAGTAATCCTCCGCCTCATTAATGGTGGCAACACGGCGATTATTGGGATTGATACGGAAGCCAAGCGACTTTAGATACTGCATGGTCTCCCAGTGAGTTGCGGGCATGAGCTCTCCATCGGCATAACCCAATGCATAGATGTAAACATCCAGCGCACGCCCTGCGGTAACGCGCGGATCAAGCTGGCGCACCGATCCGGCGGCAGCATTGCGCGGGTTGGCAAATAGCGGCATTCTCTGCTCGGCACGCTCACGATTCAGTTTTTCAAACCCAGCCTTAGGCAGATATACCTCACCGCGCACCTCAAACCTAGCAGGTGCATTTCCCGCCACAGAAAGCGGAATACTGCGGATTGTACGCAAATTCTGAGTGATATCCTCGCCATTATAACCGTCACCACGGGTGGCACCCCGTACCAAGCGCCCATCCTTATATGTAAGCGCAATAGCCAGCCCATCCATCTTGTGCTCACACACAATCTCAAAGGCACGTCCGCCCAACAGCTTCAAGCTACGGTTATACCAAGACTCCAAATCCGCATCAGAAAAAGCGTTGGCAAGCGATAACAGCGGTCTTGGATGCGCCACCACTCCGAAAGCCTCAAGCGGTGAGGCGCCGACACGCTGAGTGGGTGAATCAGACGTAATAAGATGCGGAAACTGCTCTTCCAATGCCTTCAGTTCAAGCATTTGAGCGTCATACTCGGCATCTGTCACCTCCGGCTGGTCGAGGGCATAGTAAAGATAGTTGTTGCGGTTGATTTGCGTCCGCAATATCTCAATGCGCTCACACGCTTGCAATAAGTCAAAATGCATCATAAATAATCAGCCGCGTTGGGTGCCCAAATTATAACATAATGCAGTCTAAATCTCCTGCCGAAACAACAAACACCTCATGTCTCTCATAGCAGACTCGCAAATAAGGCTTCAGCCAGAATTGAGTTTGCCTTATGTCGGACTTTCGTATTATTCTTAGTGCCACAATGAAACTCATCGTTGGTTTGGGAAATCCCGGCAATCAGTACGCAAACAACCGCCACAATGTCGGCTTCATGTGCGTTTCACGATTTGCCAAAGAACGCGGTTGGAGTTTTGATAAGAAAGAGGGCTTATCGCGCACGTCTCATGGAAGGCTTGGCGGGGAGGAAATTATACTGGCACGCCCGCAGACCTTTATGAATGCCTCAGGCGAAGCAGTAAAGAAACTGGTCATTAAGTACCGCATCAAGCCGGAGGATTTGGTTGTTGTTCACGATGAAATGGACCTGCAGCTGGGCAACATACGCATGCGCCAAGGAGGCGGTTCCGCAGGTCATAACGGCGTAGAATCCATCATTTATGAAATCGGCACACCCAACTTTGTACGCCTGCGCATTGGAGTAGGGCATCCGAATGATGCGGTCAGTGGCACTCAAAAGCAGGTCATACGCCACGTGTTGGGCGACTTTGATGGAGACGAGGCTGCTGCCATTACAAAAGTTATTGACGATGCCGGCAACGCTTTAGCCACGCTGGTACGTGACGGAATTGAACGTGCCATGAACCAATTCAACAAAAGTAATTCTACAAAACCAACCCATATCGGCGATACACCAGTGCAGTTACCGGACTAATTTATAAGAGTGATATCTCTTACTGATCCATTTTCAAGGTAATAGATAAACCATCCAGCCACTTCCTTACCTGATTCATCCTCGGCAAAAAATTCAACTAAAACACTCTCGTCATCAATAAATTCTTTGATTTTGCAATGCACTTTTTCCACGTCAAACATATCTTTTAGAAGAGAATGAACATATCTGAAGTCATGTTTGTAACCAAAGAACTGCACGTCATATATTTGATTCTGGATTTCACCATCTGTTTGCGTAAACGATAAGGCTAGATAGTGGTTGTCCGATGACCATAATATTGTCGGCTCACTGCCGAGAGCAACATATGAAGCCCTGTCAAATTGTAAATGAAACACCGTAATAACATTAGTATTTCTATTGTACGAAACATGATGATTATTATCCGGAGATACACTTATGACAGAATTAGGGCCATACCTATCAAGCAATATACTAGTTGCAAATAACAACGTTATTCCTATGCCTACAATGCACGAGAACTTAACAATACCACTTTTTA
>WRHS01000014.1 GCA_009783135.1 Dehalococcoidia bacterium | reverse complement strand
TTTCTTTTGCCTTAACAGAATAGGTTTTCATTAAAAGCCTTCCTCGTAATACACACTATTCAAATACAAGCCACAGCTGGGCACCATAGGTCCAGCCAGACCAAATTCGCAAGTGTTGATTATACCCTGAAACTCACTTAGTGTCATCTTTCCCTGCCCGATCCGCAGAAGAGCACCAACCGTATTGCGCACCTGATGCAGTAAAAAGGCACTGGCGACCATGCGTACAATCACCATCACGCCATCGCGCCGCACCGAGGCATGATACATGTGGCGCATCGTAGTGCGTTCCTCATCCTCCATGCTCGAGGCAAACGGGGCAAAATCATGCACGCCCAAAAGCATTGAACTCGCCTGATTCATAGCCTCAATATCCAACTCACCAGCCACGCGATGGGCACGCTCATTCCACAAGGGAGAGCGCGCGGACGTATTTAAGATAAAATACTCGTACTCACGCCTGCTGGCATGGCGCCGCGGATCAAAATCCATCTCTACCCTGCGGGCTGTTTTCACCGCAATATCAGGCGGTAGAAAATGGTTCATACCGCTGACAAATGCCTTTTCCTCAAGCGTTGATGCCGTAGCAAATGATACCACCTGACCTTTGGCATGCACGCCGGCATCGGTACGACCGGCCATCGTGACACGAATATCCTCACCGGTCAGCCGGTTCAGTGCCTTTTCAATTTCCGACTGCACCGTCGCCATATGCGGCTGCCACTGCGAGCCGGCATAGCGGGTGCCGTCATACTCAAGCACCAGCGCCAAGCGCACCAAAGATGTGGTATCAACCAAATCCGGCACCATCATAAAAACGTCCTGCGGCGCAGAAAGCGTCGGAGAAAGAGGCATAACTATTTTACCAACTCCAACTGTGCCATAGGAGCGCCGTCACCCATGCGCGGCACCATCTTGGTAATACGTGTATAACCGCCGTTGCGGTCAGCATAGCGTTTGGCGATATCGTCGAATACCTTATCTACAATATCCTCACTGTAGATAAAAGCCAACGCGCGACGGCGAGCACTCAGATCACCCTTCTTGCCCAGGGTAATCATTTTCTCCGCCATGCTGCGAACTTCCTTAGCCTTAGCCTCGGTAGTGACGATCTTTTCGCTGCTCATCAGGCTTTGCACCAGATTGCGATACATAGCCAAACGATGTGCCGTAGGCCTATCAAATTTTCTGCCGGATACATTATGTCTCATAATATTCTCACCTTGACCAGATTAGATAGTTAAAAACATCCTTTTAGGACGACTTCTTCTTGCGTGACGATTTCTTGGGGGCTTCTTCCTCTTCTTCGCTTTCATCGGAGCCGCCCTCGTCCCCCAACTTGGGGAAAGACAACCCAAGACTCGTCAGTTTTTCTTCCACTTCAATGCGTGATTTCTGTCCGAAGTTGCGCAGATTAAGCAGTTCTTTCTCATCTAAGCTGGCCAGTTCGCCAACCGTATTGATGCCGCTGCGATGCAGACAGTTCAATGCGCGCACCGAAAGATCCAGTTCCTTAACCGGCTTATTGTATATGTCCTCGGGTATGAAAGCCCGCATGGCTTTCTTCTCCTCGAGATCAGATGCACGGCTGAAATCGACCACCGGTTTAAGGTGCTCGACCAAAATGGCGGCACCACGGCTAATAGCCCTTGAGGGTGCCATCGTGCCGTCAGTCCAAATCTCAACCGTCAGTCTTTCCTGACTGGTTTCACGCCCCAAATGCAACGGCTCGGTAGTGAAATTCACCTTACGCACAGGCGTAAAGATGGCATCCACCGTGATTGTTCCTATGGGCATATTAGCACTGCCTCCGGCAGTTTGATAACCCATGCCCATATCAACGTCCAACTCAACCGCCAAGGATGCATTCTTACCGCTGAGAGTTGCCAAATACAGATCCGGATTAACAATCTCAAAATCCGCAGACGGCGTAATATCCGAGGCATGCACCTCACCTTCGCCATCTTTTTCCAGATACAACTTCCCCGGCTTGCCGCTAAGCGCTTTCATCCTAAGCGACTTGATGTTCAGCAGGAAATCCAGCACATCTTCCTTTACGCCTGGAATAGGCGAAAACTCATGCTGAATGCCGTCGATGCGTACGCGGGTGACGGCAGAGCCCGGCAGGTAGCGCAACAGTACGCGCCGCAGGGCATTACCGAGCGTAGTGCCAAAGCCTTTTTCTAAAGGCTCAATGACAAAACGTCCATATTTATCACTTGTTTCTACATTTTCAATCTTTGGTATAGATAGGCTCGCCAACATGGCCTCCTTAACTTCTAGCGGGAGTAATACTCAACCACTGAAGCCATATCAAACTTTGTTTCAATATCGCCGGGTGCCGGCACGCTAATAACACGCCCAACCATAGATGCTTTATCCAAGCTGAGCCAAGACGCAACAACTTTGCTGCCGATGCCTTCCGCAGCCAGCTTAAAGTAATTGCATTTTTTGCTGGCCTCACGCCAGCCGATCACGTCGCCCTCTTTCGCAAGGAAAGAAGGAATATCGGTGTTCTTGCCGTTAACCATAAAATGTCCGTGCTGCACAAGCTGACGAGCCTGCGTACGCGAATCGGCAAAACCCAAACGATAAACGACATTGTCCAGTCTCTTTTCCAACAGAACCAACAGGTTCTCGCCGGTGATACCGCTTTGGCGCTCAGCCTCAGCAAAGAAACGGCGGAACTGGCGCTCAAGCACGCCATAGCTATAACGTACTTTTTGCTTCTCACGCAACTGCATACCACGGTCTGATAGACGGCGGCGGCGTGAAAGCTGCGGGCCCGGCGGTTTGGGGCGTTTGTCAAAGACGCATTTGGTAATGCATTTATCGCCTTTAAGAAACAACTTGTCACCGCTACGGCGGCACAAACGACACTTAGCTTCAGTATATCTAGCCATAGACTATACACGTCTCCTTTTAGGTGGGCGGCAACCATTATGCGGTACAGGTGTCACGTCGCGAATACTGGTGATATGTAAACCGGAAGCCTGAAGCGAGCGGATAGCCGCTTCACGACCGCTACCGGGACCCTTTACGTATACCTCTACCTGTTTGAGACCGACTTCCATAGCCTTGCGCGTGGCTGATGCTGCTGCCATCTGTGCGGCATAAGGCGTGCTTTTGCGCGAGCCCTTAAAACCGGAGGCTCCTGCACTGGCTGATGAAATAACGTTCCCCTGCGGGTCAGTCAACGTAACAATAGTGTTGTTAAAAGTCGCCTGAATGTATACCCGCCCGGAAGGTATTACCCTCTTTTCGCGTTTTCTTGTTGGTTTCTTGCTTGTTTGTGCCATGTATTACTCCTAGTTGTTACTCAACTCAGTTACTATTTCTTTGCGCCGCGCTTCTGACCGCGACCGGCTACAGTCTTAGGCTTACCCTTACGTGTGCGAGCATTGGTGCGCGTACGCTGCCCTCTCACAGGCAGACTGCGACGATGGCGCAGCCCGCGGTATGAGCCAATATCAATTAAGCGTTTGATGTTTAAGTTGATCTCTTTGCGCAATTCGCCTTCAATGCGAAATTCGCGATCAACATATTCGCGGATGCGATTAAGTTCAGCCTCAGACAACTCATCCAGCTTGGATTCCGGTTTGACATTTGTCGCACTCAGAATTTCAAAAGCTCGCGTCCGACCTACGCCATACAGATACTGCAGGGAAACCCATGCCTGCTTATCCTTCGGCAAATCCACACCGGCTATACGTGCCATACTAAATATCCTCCTCTAACCAACCTAACCCTGACGCTGCTTATGCTTCGGGTTAGTGCAAATATTGCGAACTACGCCTTTGCGCTTGATAATTTTGCATTTTTCACATTGGACCTTAACTGATGCCCTTACTTTCATATAATACCTTCCCAAACACCTTTTATTACTTAAAGCGATAAGTGATGCGCCCACGCGTCAAATCATAAGGCGAAAGCTCTACCAACACCTTATCGCCGGGTAATACCCTTATATAATGCACCCTAATTTTGCCGGAGATATGTGCCAGCACTGCATGCCCATTGGACAGCTTCACCTGAAAGGTGGCATTGGGCAACGCCTCAACAACCGTCCCTTCTACCTCAATAGCCTCTTTTTTTGCCATAATAATCTTCAATTATGCCTTGGTCATAATTTCCGGCTCGCCGTCTGTCACAGCCACGGTATGCTCAAAATGAGCCGCCAAGCTGCCGTCAAGCGTCGAAACCACCCATTTATCGCGTCCCACTTTGGTACGCCAATCACCTGTGGTCAACATCGGCTCAATCGCCAGTGTCATACCTTTTTTTAACTCAGGACCAGTGCCGGGCTCACCAAAATTCGGCACCAAAGGGTCCTCATGCATAGCATGTCCTATGCCATGCCCCGTATATTCCCTTACCACGGTAAAGCCGCGCGATTCGGCACAACACTGTATGGCAGACGAAATATCACCCAGTCTGCCACCTGCACGCGCTGCAGCTATTCCGGCATTAAGCGACTCCCAAGTGGCATCCAGCAAGCCCATTGTAAGCATTCCCGCCTGCCCCACAACCACTGTGGTTGCAGCATCGCCCTGAAAGCCGTCGGCAATAGCGCCAAAATCCAGCGACACAACATCGCCACTTTTTATAACGCGTCTACCCGGAATGCCATGCACAATTTCATCGTTTATCGAAACGCACAGGCTGGCCGGATAACCGCGATATCCCTTAAACGACGGTCTTCCTCCCATAGCGCGAACTTCTCTTTCGGCGATTTCATCCAACTCGGCGGTCTCCATACCAGCACACACGCTGCCGCTTAACACGTCCAGCACCCGCGCCACCATACACCCCGCCTTGCGCATCGCTTGTAACTCGCGCTCATTTTTAATTCCAATAGCCATACTACTTGCTGTCGCCTATGGCTTTCACTATGCGCGCGGCAATACCTGCCACATCGCCGCTTCCGTCAATCTCAGCCAGTATTCCACGCTGCTTGTAGTACTCTATTAACGGCGCTGTATCCTTAAAATATACCTCCAAACGCCTCATCACTGTTTGCGGCGCATCATCCGCACGCTGATATAACTCACCTCCGCACTTGGCGCAGGCGGGCACAGCATCACCGTGCCTATAGTTATAAGGCGTCTGGCACAGGCGGCAGAGCCAGCGGCTTGAAAGACGCCTAACCAATTCCTCCTGCTCCACGCTGATATAGATTGCCGCATCGGCCCTTTCATAGGCACTATGCGCCAAGGCGTTATCCAAACTCTCGGCCTGAGCCAAATTGCGCGGAAAACCGTCAAGAATCACACCACGTCGGTCTATGGACTGAGAAAGCCTGTCCAGTACCATTTGAGTAGTAATTTCGTCAGGCACCAGCGCACCGCACTCCATAAAGGCCTTCACTTTCAACCCCAACTCATCACCGCGCTCCACTGCCCGGCGGAACAAGTCTCCGGACGAAAGATGCAACATCTGCATCTCCTGCGCTACAAGCGCCGCCTGCGTGCCTTTGCCGGCACCGGGCGCGCCCAAAAATACCACTATCTTAAAATCAGCCTTAGCCAAAAGCATTCCCTACTTAATGAATCCCTCATAGCGGCGCATAGCCAGCTGGGCTTCCATCTGTTTCATTGTATCGAGCACCACACCCACCACAATAAGCATACCGGAACTTGAAACCTGCAACATGGTGGCACTGGTCACAGTCTGCGCTATGAATGGGATGATGGCGACAAAGGCCAAGAAGAGCGCCCCGGCCCATGTTATATGCATGATTACACTGTTCAAATAAGCCGACGTCTGTTTGCCTGGTCTGATACCGGGCACAAAACCGCCCTGACGCTGCAATACGCCCGGCAGGTCCTGCTGCTGGAACATCACTGTGGTATAGAAGAAAGCAAAGCCCACGACCAACAGGAAGTACACACCCCAGTAAATCAACCCTCCGGGCAAATGTGCATTAGCGCTGAAAACGTTCACGACCCAACCGGCAAAACCGCCGCTGTCCGTGGTACCGCCGGCCCATGTCGCAATAATGCCGGGGAACGTGACCACAGCCATGGCGAAAATCAGCGGAATCATACCCGCCGTATTAACGCGCATGGGAATGTAGCTTGAGCCGCTCTGGCGGTACATGCGACCGCCGCGGTAAACACTCTTGGCGTACTGCACCGGTATGCGCCTATGCGCCTCGGTGAATATAACCACCAGGAAAGCTGTTGCCAGCGTGATGGCCAGGAAAATAACCAACCCTACCCATACCCATTCTCCCTGCTGCCCGGCAAAAAAGCCTGTACCTATTTGCTGCGGCAACTGAGCCATAATACCGGCAAAAATGATAATGGAAACACCATTGCCGATGCCGTACTGCGTAATTTGCTCACCCAACCACACCAAAAGCATAGTACCGGCAATCAAAGACATAACAATCGCAATGGTAGAAAGCGTACCGGTATCAACCAAAGCCCCCATACCGCGCAATAGCATAAGCTGGGCATACCCGGACAGACCGGCAAGGGGTATCATAAGCCAGTGAGTTATGGTATTGATGCGGTTGCGACCGCTTTCACCCTCTTCAGCCAGCCGCTGCAAGGCAGGGATGACCGGTGTCATCAGTGTCATAACAATGCTGGCGGTGATATACGGATACACACCCATAGCCGCCACACTGAAGTTGTTAAGCGCACCACCGCTGAACATATTAAACATACCGAACAATGGGTTATTATTCAGTTGCTCTTTCATAACCTCAGCGTCTACGCCCGGCACCGGAACATGCACTAAAAAGCGGAATGCCACCAAAATGCCGAATGTTATGAGCAGGCGTTTGCGCAAATCCGGTAGGCTAAACGCATCTATCATCGCCTGAATCAGGCGCGGCCTGGACGACGCTTTCTGCGCCATTAGGCAACCTCCTCCGCAGTACCACCGGCAGCCTCAATTTTCTCTTTAGCTGCCGCCGAGTAGCTGCCAACTTTTACCTTGAGGGCTTTTTTGATTTCACCACCGGCCAGAATTTTCACAGGCAAAGCAGTGGTTTTGATTAAGCCTTCAGAGAGCAGCGTTTCCGGAGTAACGGAACTGCCGGCCCTGAAACAATTCAGTGCAGAAACATTTACCACACTAATTTCTTTCTTGAACAGATTGGTAAAGCCGCGTTTTTCAGGCAGGCGCTTGATAATCGGAAGTTGTCCTCCCTCAAATCCCGGTCTAATACCAAAGCCGGCGCGCGCCTTGTTACCTTTGCAACCGCGACCGGAATAAGTACCATGTCCAGACCCTACGCCACGTCCGACACGCTTGCGAAACTTGCGCGCGCCGAAAGCCGGGGCTAACTCATGCTGTTTCATTAAGACACCTCCTCAACCCTGACCAGATGTCTTACCTTGACGATCATGCCGCGCATAGCGACAGAATCCTCTTTTATTACACTATGATTCAGGCGCCTAAGCCCCAACGCTTCAATAGTGCGCTTCTGATCCCCGGGATAACCGATATCACTTTTAATCCATGTTACTTTTAATTTAGCCACCGCTGGTCGCCTCCTGCGGTTTTTCGTCTCTGCTACGTTTAGCTATTTCAGCTTTTGGATCCTTCAAGCTGGCAAGCGCCAGCATAACAGCCTTTGCCACATTTGTTTTGTTGGAACTGCCAAGCGACTTGGTCAAAATATCCTTAATCCCAACCGCCTCCACCACGGCACGCACACTGCCACCGGCAATGATGCCCGTTCCGGGTGCAGCCGGCTTCAACAATACGTTGGTGGCCCCAAATCTGGCATTTACTTCATACGGGATAGTCCCGCCCATCATCTGTACCTTAATAAGGTGCTTGTGCGCTACGGCATTGGCTTTATTGATGGCCTCCGGGACCTCGTTCGACTTACCCACGCCAATACCCACGTGTCCGGCGCCATCGCCGCTCACCACCAAAGCCGCAAAGCTAAGCCGCTTGCCGCCTTTGAGCACTTTGGAAACGCGTCTAATGTAGATTAACTTATCGTTAAGCGCCAACTCAGTTGCGTCAATCTTGCTTCTGGTTATTTTTTCCTTAGCCATCGTTCCATCCTTTTAGAATTCCAGCCCGGCTTTGCGGGCCGCCTCAGCCAGACTTTTCACGCGACCGTGATACTTATAACCGCCGCGGTCAAATACCACGCTTTTGACGCCGGCATTGATGGCTCTTTGCGCCACCATGGTACCGACGATGTCTGCCTGCTCGGCTTTCTTTTTGCCGTCTATTTTCTGGACTATTTCCGGCTCCAGCGTGGAAGCAGATGTCAGCGTGTGCCCTTGCTCGTCATCAATTACCTGAACATAAATATGCTGCAAACTGCGAAAAACACATAGGCGCGGACGCTCGGCTGTACCTTTCAGCGTAGCGCGGATACGCGCATGCCGCGTCTGCCTTGCCTTTCTAGTATTAAGCTTGGACATTATTTTGCTTTACCTCCACCAACAGCCTTACCGGCCTTGCCAGGCTTAAGCTTAACAACCTCACCGGCATAACGAATGCCTTTGCCTTTGTAAGCATCAGGCGGGCGAATGCGGCGGATTTCAGCAGCCATCTGACCGACAGACTCTTTATCAATACCGGATACCTTAATGTTAACATTCTTGGCATCCACATCAAGCGTGATGCCGGGACGGGGTTTGATGCAAACGGTATGGGTAAAACCGACGCGCAGGTTGACGTTGTCCCCTTCCTTATCGGCACGGAACCCGACACCTACCACCTCAAGCCCTTTTTCATATCCGCTGTGGACACCCACGACCATATTGTCCAGCAGACTGCGCGTCAGACCATGCAACTCGCGATGCAGCTTAGCATCGGATGGTCGCTCCACAGTCAGGACACCGCCATCCAAGTTCAGTTTCATCTCTGAACTGACAGTGCGCTTGAGTTCCCCTTTGGGCCCCTTGACGCTGACCCTGTTTCCATCAATTTTGACTTCCACCCCCGGTGGAACTGTAATAGGCATACGACCAATTCTGGACATATTCAGACCTCTAATTCGAATTACCAAACATAGCACAGAAGCTCGCCGCCAAGGCCCTGCTTCCATGCTTTGTAACTGGGTACGACACCACGGGACGTTGAAAGTATGGCAATACCCATACCACCAAAGACACGCGGGATTTCATTGTGCTGCACATACAAGCGCAGACCCGGCTTGCTCATGCGCTTAAGGCCCATAATCATAGGCTTGTTGCGCTCCTGATACTTCAGCGTAATTTTAATGTCACGCTTAATACCATTATCCACTACCTCATAAGCACTGATGTAGCCTTCCTGCTTTAGTATCTTGGCAATGCTTAGCTTCATCTTGGAAGCCGGCATCGTCACAGTGTCGTGGCGTGCCATAGCCCCGTTGCGAATTCTCGTCAACATATCTGCGATAGGATCACTTACTGACATCCGCTTTTTCCTCCGTATCTATAGGTTACCAACTGGATTTGCGCACACCGGGAATCTGCCCCGAGTTAGACATTTTGCGGAAACAGATGCGGCATAAACCAAATAAGCGGATATAACCCCGCGAACGCCCGCACAGGTGGCAGCGGTTATGCTGCTGCACACGGTATTTGGTCGGACGCTTTGCTTTTACAATCTCTGATACTTTAGCCATATTATCCTCGTTCCTTAGTTCTTAACAAAGGGCATACCCAACAACTCAAGCAACTGATGACCTTCCTTATCCGTTTTGGCACTGGTCACCATGGTAATCTCCAAGCCGCGCAATTTATCCACTTTATCAAACTCAATCTCAGGGAAAACCGTTTGTTCCTTGAGCCCCAGTGTATAATTTCCGCGTCCATCCCATGAGTCCGGCACGCCGGCAAACTCACGAATGCGCGGCAGTACGATAGAAATGAGCTTGTCCAAAAACTGATACATGCGCTCACCGCGCAGTGTCACCTTGACACCGACAGGCATGCCGACACGCAGTTTGAAAGCTGAAATGGACTTGGTAGAACGGCGCACGATGGTGCGCTGCCCCGTAATGGCAGACAAATCCGACTGAGCCGCCTCGATTGCCTTGGCGTTGGTAATAGCCTCGCCGGCACCGATATTGAGCACTATTTTCTCAACGCGCGGTACCTGCATCACATTGGCATAGCCGTTCTCTTTCATCAGAGCCGGCACAACATCTTTACGGTATTTATCCTGTAGTCTTGTCATTTTAGTCCAGCACCTCTTTACACACCTTGCAGCAGCGCACGCGGTTGCCGTTATCCAGCACCTTAATCCCAACGCGCGCCGGTTTGCTGCACTTGGGGCACAGCAACATAACATTGGAGGCATGCAACGGGGCTTCGCGCTCAATAATACCTGCCTGCTTGGCATCGCCACGCGGACGCGCATGCTTTTTGATGTAGTTCACGCCGTCCACCTGAACCTTATTTTCGCGCGGAAAAGCAAAACGGATTTTGCCTTTCTTGCCTTTGTCTTTGCCGGCAATTACCAGTACGGTGTCATTCTTTTTGATATTCATAATATTAAACCAACCTATAATACTTCCGGTGCCAGCGAGAGTATCTTTGTAAAATTCCGCTCTCTCAGTTCACGGGCAACGGGGCCGAAGATACGTGTACCCTTGGGATTGTTCTTATCCGTGAGAATAACTGCTGCATTGTCGTCAAAGCGAATATAAGAACCATCAGGGCGGCGATACGGCTGCACAACACGTACAATAACCGCATGCACCACCTCACCCTTCTTCACCACGGCATCCGGAGTGGCTTTTTTAACAGCACAAACAATCACATCGCCCACGCGGGCATCCTTACGCCCAGTACCGCCGGGGATGTTGATACACATCACTTGGCGAGCTCCGGTATTGTCCGCCACTCTTAATCTGGTATACTCTTTAATCACGGTACTACCTCTTTAGATTACTTCCTCTGGTTTAACCTCGGGGACATCCCCACGGCTGAGAACTTCGGCCACACGCCAGCGTTTCAGCTTGGACAGGGGTCTGGTCTCCACAATGCGAACCTTATCATCCAGCTTGCACTCATTCTTTTCATCATGAGCCAAATACTTCACCATAATACGATACGTTTTATGATACAGTGAATGCTGCTTTTGCTTCTCTACTGCAACCACCACAGTTTTGTCCATTTTGGTACTGACTACCAAGCCGATCATACTTTTTACATTCGCCATAGAATTAATCCTGCCTTATACCCAACTCGCGCTCGCGCTGAACCGTTTTCATACGGGCAATATCGCGCCTGGTCTGCGGAATCTCGCGGTGATTCTTAATCTGTTTGGTTGCAGCCTTAAAGCGTAAATCCAGCATCTTGCGATGCGTTTCGCTCAGCTTTTTCTCCATCCCATCACCTGTGAGAAGCCGTACTTCTTCAATCTTCATTTGTACTCAGCTCCTTTTCTTTGCTACCGCCCACAATCTCACGGGCAATAAAACGGGTGTCGAATGGCAGTTTATAGGAAGCCAAGCGCATGGCCTCCTTGGCTATGTCATAATCCACGCCGCCGAGCTCGAATAAGATGCGACCCGGTTTGATTACAGCCACCCAATGGTCAGGAGCACCCTTGCCGCCACCCATACGGGTTTCCGCCGGCTTTGAGGTGACGGGCTTATCCGGAAAGATGCGAATCCACACCTTGCCGCCGCGGCGCACACTGCGCACGATGGCACGGCGCGCCGCCTCAATCTGACGCGCTGTCATCCAAGCCGGGCTGGTAGCTTGTAAAGCATACTCACCGAAAGCCAGCGTAGCCCCTGAATGCGCCGTACCGGTACGGCGCCCTTTATGCGTTTTCCTAAATTTAACACGTTTCGGTTGTAACATCTGGTTTCCTCTAACACCACAGAGCTAATAGCTCTGTCATTATTCCTTTTTATCCTTAGCCTTGGACTGCTTCGCAGCCTCAGTTTTTGGCTTGGCAGCTTTTGCTTCCTTAGACGCCTCCTCCTTAGGTTTGGCAATCTTGGCTTTTGCCGCTTTCTCTTCAGTTTTTTCTGCTGCCTTAACTGGTGCAGACTCTGTTTTCTTGGCGCGCGGCTTGGCCGGTTTCTTTTCACCGAAGTCCGCCTCAGCCTTTATCTCTTCGGTTGCCTTGACCTCAGCTGTGTTTTCGGCCTTCTTGCGGGTACGTGGCTTCTTAACTTCAGCTGCGGCGCTGTCGGACGTGTCCTTAACCGGGGTTTCCTTCATTTCGGAAACCGCCTCAGCCATAGTCACATCCTTTGAAGCGCGGGCTGCCGGCGTAACCGCAGTCTCAGTCATTTCCTCAACCGCCTCAACAACAGGGAAAATATCGCCGCGGTAAATCCATACCTTAACGCCAATACGCCCAAGCGTAGTATGGGCCTCGGTGAAGCCATAATCTACATCGGCTCTGAGAGTCTGCAACGGAACGCGCCCCTGATGCATCAGCTGGCGCCGTGCAATTTCCACACCGCCAAGGCGTCCGGAGCATAAAATTCTCATGCCTTTGGCACCAGCCTGCATAGTGCGGAAAATAGCCTGCTTCATAGCACGGCGATAGGCCACACGGCGCTCCATCTGCTCAGCTACGGAACGGGCCACCAAATAAGCATCCAACTCCGGCTGGCGGATCTCGCGGATATCCAGCTGTACCTTCTTGCCATCCAGTACCTTTTCCAAATACTGGCGCATTTCCTCAACGCGCTGCCCGCCGCGTCCAATGACGATGCCGGGACGCGAGGTATGTACGGTAACCGACACTTTATTGGCCTGACGCTCAATATCCACCTGTGCAATGCCGGCATCGCTGTACTTGGTCTGCACTGCTTTGCGCAGCTTGGCATCCTCCAGAATGAACTCGGCATAGTGTTTGTCGTCATACCATTTGGACTGCCAATCGCGTATGACGCCAATACGGAACCCCATAGGATGAACTTTACGTCCCATTAACCCTCCTGCTCCGCCACAATAACAGTGATATGGCTGGAACGTTTCATAACGTGATCAGCACGACCGCGTGCTCTTGGCATAAAGCGCTTCAACATGGGCGCATCGTCAGCATAAATCTTAACAATTCTCAAATCCGCCGGTGTCATGCGGAAATTATTCTCAGCATCAGCTGCAGCCGTCTTGACCACACCTGCCACAACCTTGGCAGACGGCGAGGCAGAGAACTTCAAAAGCGTAAGCGCCTCCTCAATCTGTTTGCCACGCACCATATCAAGCAACAGCCGTACTTTGCGCGCCGAAATCCCTGTATTTTTAACTGTTGATTTAACTTCCATGACTATTCCTTAACGCACCTGTGTCGTTTTATCTGACTTGGCAGCATGACCACGGAAAGTGCGGGTTGCGGCAAACTCGCCCAGTTTGTGGCCTACCATATTCTCGGTGATAAAAATCGGCACATGGCGCCGGCCGTCATAAACACCTACATTCAAGCCGACCATTTCAGGCAGAATTGTCGACCAGCGCGCCCAAGTCTTGATAACTACCTTCTTACCCGAGCGGTTAACATCCTCTACCTTCTCCATCAGATTGGCGTCTATAGCCGGTCCCTTTTTAATTGACCTTGACATTTACTTACCTCGCCGCTTTACGATTAATTTATCCGAATACTTCGGTTTACGTGTCTTATAACCAAGAGCCGGCTTACCCCAGGGGGTCTTCGGTCCCGGCATACCAACAGGCGAACGACCCTCGCCACCACCATGTGGATGATCCCGCGGCGTCATAACCGTACCGCGCACCGCTGGACGCCAACCCTTAAGGCGTCTGCGTCCAGCCTTACCCAGTTTTACATTGGCATGCTCAACATTGCCGACCTGCCCGACAGTGGCATGGCACTCGGCACGCACGCGGCGCATCTCACCCGAAGGCAGACGCAACAGCACATAATCGCCTTCCTTGGCCATCAGTTGTGCCACCGTACCGGCACTGCGCACCAACTTTGCGCCGCGACCGACCTCGGTCTCGACATTGTGCACCAAAGTACCAGTTGGCATATTCTTTAAGGGCATGGTATTGCCCGGTTTGATATCGGCATCACCGGCCATCTTCACGACGTCATTAACACCGACGCCGTCTGGGGCGACTATATAGCGCTTGTCACCATCATAATAATAAATCAGCGCAAGATTAGCAGAACGCCCCGGGTCATACTCAATGGCTGCTACGCGCCCGGGAACGCCCTCTTTATCGCGTTTGAAATCCACCACGCGCAGCATGCGCTTGACGCCCGAGCCGCGATGACGCACTGTCACCCTGCCTTGAACATTGCGGCCGGCGCGCTGCTTTTGCGGCACTATCAGTGCCTTCTCAGGTGTTTTCTTTGTAACCTCATCATAAGTCAGCCCTGTCATATTGCGACGACCTGGCGACGTTGGACGGTAAACTCTAATTCCCATGTCCTATACTACTCCTTAAACGCCTTCAACCAACTCGATTTTGTCGCCGGCTTTAAGCGTCACAATGGCCCTCTTTCTGGAAGGCGTGACCGTAATACCGCGCCCGACACGGCGAAGTTTGCCTTTGACTACCATCACATTGACGCCGGTAACGGTAACCTTGAAAGCCTTTTCAACCGCCTCTTTCACCTGTGCCTTGTTGGCATTTCGGGCAATCTCAAAGACATATTTACCGCTTGACTGCAGCGCCGTACTCTTCTCGGTAATAACGGGCTTGCGAAGCACGTCGTAGACCTGTATTGCTTTCATCTAGGCAGCACCTCCCCACAACTCTTCAATCTGTCTCAGCGCAGTCTCAGTCATAAGCAATTTATCATAAGCCAGCATATCGGCCACATTAAGTTGTTTCGCAGGCATAGTCTTGACGTTCCGCAAATTGCGCGCACTCTTGACAACAGCCTCATCCATCTCAGACAGCACCACAATAGCCTTGCCATCAATGCCCAAGGACTTAATCATCTTGAACATTTCGCTTGTCTTAGGCGCATCAAATCTCAACTCGTCCAATACCATCAGTTCCTGTTCGGATACCTTTGCAGAAAGTACGCTCCTGATGGCAGCCCGGCGCATTTTCTTGGGTAGCAAAACAGATATATCGCGCGGATGGGGACCAAAAATGACACCTCCACCACGGCGCACACCGCTCTTGATGGAACCAGGGCGCGCCCTGCCGGTACCCTTCTGGCGATACAGCTTCTTAACACTGCCAACCACTTCACTGCGGGTTTTAGTATCAGACGTACCCTGACGCGCATTGGCACGCTGGGCCGCCAATGCCTGGTGTACCAAAGCCTCATTCACAGGCTGGGCAAAGACAGCATCGGAGATATCGATGTTGCGCACAACTTCGCCGGACATATTATATACCGGAATATTCACTCGTTTCTCCCATTGGACTTACCAATTAAGAGTAGTCCATTCTTGGCTCCGGGCACAGCGCCCTTAACCAGTAAAATGTTACGTTCGCTGTCAGCCTTGATGACCTCAAGGTTGCGCACAGTAACCCTAGCATGTCCCATATGACCCGCCATAAGCGTTCCCTTGTAAACACGCCCCGGCGTAGTGGTGGCACCAATGGAACCGGGGGCACGCTGGCGATCGGATTGACCATGTGTCTTCGGACCGCCGCGGAAATTATAGCGCTTGACAGTACCGGCAAAACCATGCCCCTTGGAAATACCAGTGACGGTAACCTTATCGCCAGGCTTAAACAGGCTCACGTCCAGCTTATCGCCGACATTAACACCATCTGCCGTTGACAGGCGGAACTCACGCAGGTACTTGAACTCACCAAAGCCCCTGCCCTGTCCCTTGAGCACTGCCCCCTGTCTCTTGGCCTGACCAAAACCCAAGCGGGCAGCCGTATAACCGTCAACGGCAGGAGTCTTTACCTGCACTACCGTGCAAGGCCCTGCCTCAATAATGGTAGCCGCCTCAGCGTTGCCATTCTCGCCGAAGTGCTGCGTCATACCCAGTTTGCGTCCTAATAATCCTTGTATCATCGTCGTACCTTATCGCGATTTAATATCAATACCGACGCCTGATGGTAGATTGAGATTGGTGATGGCGTCAATAGTCTTGGAGGTTGTTTCCACAATATCGATAATGCGCTTGTGGGTGCGCACCTCAAACTGTTCCTGAGAGTCTTTATCAATAAATGAAGAGCGAATCACACTGAATTTTTTAATGCGCGTCGGCAACGGTACCGGACCTACGACCACCGCGCCGGTTTTCTCCAGCGCCTCCACAATCTGACGCGCGGCCTGATCCAGGATGCGGTGATCGAAACCCTTCAACTTGATGCGTATTTTCTGCTTGGTAGTAGCCATCTAAGTCTGCCTCACTAATTAATCTTACTGGCGGTCTCAGCCTTGATTTCCTCAGCTAAAGACGCCGGCACCTGTTGATACTGGAAAAACTCAAGAGAGAAAGTTGCCCGTCCCTGTGTCATGGAGCGCAGGTCAGTAGTATAACCGAACGTCTTAGACAGCGGAACAACGCCATGGACCGTGGTGGTATCACCGGTAGTATCAATGGACTCCACGCGGCCACGGCGGGCATTAAGGTCACCGATAATATCGCCCATGTACTGCTCTGGCGTGACCACATCCACTTTCATCATAGGCTCAAGAATAACCGAACTGCATTTCTGCAGACCATTCTTGAGTGCAAGCGACCCGGCCATTTTGAAAGCCATATCGTTTGAGTCAACCTCATGGAAGCTGCCGTCATAAATGGCCGCCTTTACATCAACCACCTGATAGCCGGCCAGTCCTCCGGTTTCCATGGCTTCTTTAATGCCTTCGCCTGCGGCTTTGATATACTCACGGGGCAACACACCGCCGCGAATATTGTCGACGTACTCAAAACCCTTACCCGTATTGGGTGAAAACTCTACCATAACATGCCCGTACTGGCCGCGTCCACCGGACTGGCGCACGAAACGACCCTCAACTTTACTTGTGGCAGTGATGGTTTCCTTATATGCTACCTTGGGTGCACCGACATTGGCACCAACCTTAAACTCGCTCATCAAGCGATTGACCAACACGTCCAGATGCAACTCACCCATACCGGCAATAACCGTCTGTCCAGTCTCATCATTGAAAGACACCTTAAATGTCGGGTCTTCCTCGGCAAGCTTGGTCAAACCATCAATCATCTTATCGCGGTCTGCACGCGTTTTGGGCTCGACAGCCACGGAAATAACCGGCGTCGGAAAGCTTATAGCCTCAAGCAACACCTGATGCGAAATATCACACAACGTATCTCCGGTAAAGGTGTTTTTGCTGCCCATGGTAGCTACGATGGAACCGGCATTGGCCGACTCAATTTCCTCATGATGGTTGGCATGCATGAGAAGCAGTCGCCCGACACGTTCCTTGTTGTCGCGTGTGGCATTCAAAACAGTACTTCCGGCAGTGATGGTGCCGGAATAAATACGCAGATAAACCAGCCGACCCACGAAAGGATCAGCTACGATTTTAAAGGCAAGAGCCACCAGGGGGGAATCATCGCGAATCGGGCAGGCAACACTGTTGCCCGTCTTGACTTCTGTGGCCTGAGCCTCAGCCTTGTCAGATGGCGACGGCAGGTAATCAATAATGGCATCCAGCAACGGCTGAACGCCTTTGTTCTTTAAAGATGAGCCGCACAGCACCGGAATGCCTTTTCCGCTGATGGCAACACGGCGCAAGGCCGCTTTGATGTCGGCAACGCTAATCTCCTTGCCTTCAAGATAGTCCGACATGATTTGGTCGTCCGCCTCAGACAGGCTTTCAATCATCTTCTGGCGGTGCTCTTCATAGCTGGCTTTTTCCTTTTCGGGAATATCCAAGCACTTGGGGGCGTCCTCGGCTTTGCCTTCATAAACAATAGCCTTGCCCTCAACCAAATCAATCAAGCCGGTGAAAGACGACTCGCGCCCCAGCGGCAATTGAATAACAATCGGATGCGCCTTAAGACGCGATTCAATCATGCCGACGCAACGGAAAAAGTCAGCCCCTGTGCGATCCAGCTTGTTGACAAAGCATATACGCGGCACGCCATAGCGGTCGGCCTGACGCCAAACCGTCTCGGACTGAGCCTCCACACCGGCCACACCGTCAAAAACCACCACGCCGCCGTCCAGTACGCGCAGACTGCGCTCAACCTCTGCCGTGAAATCCACATGTCCCGGGGTATCAATAAGGTTAAATCTGTGGTCTTTCCACTCGCATGTCGTCGCAGCGGAACAAATAGTGATACCGCGGGCACGCTCCTGGTCCATCCAGTCCATTACGGTGGTGCCTTCATCTGTATTGCCTATCTTATACGTACGTCCGGTATAAAAAAGAATACGCTCTGTAGTTGTCGTCTTACCAGCATCAATATGAGCGATGATGCCAATGTTGCGTATCTTATCTTTCGGAAAATTCTGAGCCAAACTAACCATAATGAAATCTGAATCCTTTACCTAACCGAGAAACTACGTTTTATACCTCTCTCAAATCTACCACTTATAATGCGCAAAAGCACGATTGGCCTCGGCCATCTTGTGCGTTTCCTCGCGCTTTTTAACCGCAGAGCCCTGCCCCTTGGATGCTTCAATCAACTCGGACGACAGCTTCTCGGCCATGGACTTGCCGCTGCGATCCCTTGATGCCTTAATAAGCCAGCGCAACGCCAGTGCCTGATCGCGCCCCTTGCGCACCTCAACAGGCACCTGATAGTTTGCGCCACCCACGCGGCGCGGACGAACCTCAAGCAGTGGTGTGGAATTGGTTACTGCATGTTGCAGCACTGACAATGGATCCTTGCTTTCCTTTTCCTGGATTATATCCATTGCATCATAAAAAACACTCTGAGCGGTACTCTTTTTGCCGCCCAGCATAATCTTGCGGATAAAAACTGCCACCAGTTCACTGTTGTACTTGGGGTCAGCTTCAAATTTTCTTTTGTGAATAAATGCGCGACGAGGCATCTTCCCTCCTAGCTCTTCTTAGCCGTTTCAGCGCCCTTGGACTTTTTGGCGCCGTACTTGCTACGACCCTGCTTGCGGTTGGCAACACCGGTGGTATCCAGCGTGCCGCGGATAATATGATAGCGCACGCCCGGCAGGTCAGGAACGCGTCCGCCGCGCACCAAAACTACCGAGTGCTCCTGCAACTCATGCCCCTCGCCCGGGATATAGGCCGTGACCTCAATGCCATTCGTCAGCCTGACACGGGCAATTTTGCGCAGAGCCGAGTTCGGCTTTTTGGGTGTCATGGTTTTCACCTGCACGCAAACGCCGCGCTTCTGCGGGGCACTCCTTTTACGGCGCACCAATTTGTTTTTCAGTGCATTGAGAGTAAATCTCAACGCCGGCGTCTTGGTCCTCTTAGAGGCCGATTTCCGCCCTTTTCTTACCAGTTGATTAATAGTGGGCAATGCTTTTTCCCCTTTACTCCCACAATTCAAGGGATGAACTATCCGCTCATCCCTTGTAAAACCCCGTGGCCCGCAGTTCAAATTTTTACTCCTGCGAACGCCACTAGCGTATGAACAAACGCAATTGGAGAGTGTAGCACAGGCGTGCAAAAATTGTCAAGCACAAAAAATGCTAGACCCCCGCATTTCTGTCAGCTATGCTTTGGGCATGTGCCACGCCCGCGTTATAAATAAGCGGTTTCTAGGCACCAAACCATCATGCGTCACGGCACTAATAGACACATTTCATCAATACTATATAATGTATACGTGGGAACAAGAGTTATGTTGGCGCCAAACAAAAATATTTTTATTTTGTTGAAACTTTTTTGGCACTGCCAATTGTCAAATAGTAAAGGGAATTTGGATAATGAGCGTTGATTCTCCTGAACTGAAGAATGCCCTTTCAAATTGCTTTATTGAAAATCAGAAAAAACTGTATCTCACAGCCTTGGCTATTACAAAAAACCATCAGGCGGCCGAGGATGCATTACAGGAGGCTTATTTAAAAACAGTTAAAAAATGTCATCAGCTGAAAGATGTTGCTTTTGCAAAGACATGGATAACGCGCATCGTAATTAACGAATGCAAGAATATGTTGAAAAGCAATAAAACAATCGCCACAGACTTTCAGGAATTTGAGACACAATTTATTGAAGACTTCAATGACGAGGAACTGCGCTTTTATAGCATGATTAGCAATTTGGCTTTGGAAGACAAGGAAATTATGACACTGAAATATTTTCAGGGCTATACGCTGGATGAAATCTCAGCCATCCTGAATATGCCGCTTTCAACGGTAAAATCAAGGGTATACCGGGCATTGGAAAAGCTGAAGTCGGAATGGAGTGACTGATTATGGGCTTTGACGAAGATCTGGGAAAATTAGGCGCATCCATGGCAGGCAAGACTTCTTACCGGTTTGTTCAACGCGAACAGGCAATGGCAAGAAATAACGGCATGCTCAGATTCATTCCCCTACTTGCAATCTTGGTTATCCTGTTGCCGGCTATTGCCCTAAGCGCAACGCCTCTGGGGAGGATGCTTTGGGATAAGACCTCGGATACTTCAAGCAACTATCCTTATGTATTTCGGAATGCCACACAACTCGGGACATCCGGGGCACCTCCCGTCGATATTACCATACAACTCCCATCAAATGCGCCACCATCCCTAGAAACACCAACTTATGTTGTCAATGCCTCAACCTCTAGTGAAGTTCGATCTCAATCTCATTCTGGTTCTCTTTTTGTCAGTGGAGACAGCTATCGAGAATTGTTGCTCACGCTCGGTGCCTACAAAATTGTTCGCCCCGTTGTAAATGACCGCTATGCGTCTCAGATGGCCCTGCAACTTGGCTTTACAGGTAGCCCATTGCCGGTTTTGCCGGCGGGTGACAAACGTTCGGCTTATACATTCATCAACGGAACCCAAACCCTTGAAATTGGGCTTGACGGCTCCGTGCGCTTAAGCGATAACCGCTTTTGGGAAAAACCTAACCAGCTACCATCTAATCAGGAGTGCATTGCACTTGCCACTAAATGGCTGCATGAGCATAACCTATATCCTGAAAACGTAGTATCCATAACAGCATCTCCTGCAGGCTGGATACAAACCATTGACAGCACAACCGGACTTATTACCGACTCAAATGCATGCGGCACGGAGGTAGCATTCTCCGTGGCAATTAACGGCATCGCCATTTACGGAGGCGGCGTCAGCATGGTTATCGGTGAAAACGGCACGCTTTTGAGTCTGCAAACGAACATGTTTACCCTCGTGCCGGCATTTGACGTTCCACTCAAGGATTCCGACCAAGCCTTTGATATCCTTAAAGAGCATCTTACAAGCCCAAACCCTCCGCCTATGGAAAACCTGGAATGCGTGGTGAATTATCGACTGTTAACAAGTCTGGTAATTACCGGTATTGAACTCAATTACATATACGACACCAATAACGACTACCTCTTGCCCATATACCTGTTCACAGGAGACGGTTATTTAGAAAACTTTCCGGATGAAATCTATCCGTTCGTGGGAAAGGTTGACGCAATACTGCATTAATGAACCCTCCCCGCAGCAGAGCTGCGAGGTATCCAGGGGGTGATTATTCAAACAAGCCCAGTTGCTGGCTATGCAGTTTTTTATACTCAGCCTCTTTTCCT
>WRHS01000013.1 GCA_009783135.1 Dehalococcoidia bacterium | reverse complement strand
ACCAATACAGATAGTGTTGTTGATTTTATCAAAATATGTTGCCCAGCCTGTCGAATAGTACTCGCCTGCTCCAACTATAGCTTGGCTGTCAAAAAGAACAAACAATTTACCCCTTGTTGCATGCGGCTTTTGCAATGCCATGTTTCTCCACAGATGTTTCGAGTTATAGCCTGAGATATGTTTCGCCTCTCCACTCCTTAAATCCACGTCCAAGCTTAAATATGCTCCTGCAATCATGACAGAATAATTAGCTTGTGGGGAAAATGGCGCAAAGAAAAGTGTGCCCTCATTTGCGATATACAACAACTCGCCGCGATAAGTATTTGAATTATCTACATATGAAAATTTAACCATTTTGCCCTACTTCACAGAGATAAAATGGATACGCCGAAAGTGCCTCGTGGCTACTATTTTTGTTAACTTGGATCCCAGCCGCAAGCTTTTTCCATAGATAGTAATAATTTCATGGTCATAACTTTCAAGTGTTTTTTTAGTGTTTTTATCAAGGTTCTCTCAGGCAAAATATTTTCTAAAACAGAGGCCATTAACAGTTCTCTTACCATTTCATCTATGCTATTTGCCATCTCTTCAAAAAATTCGCAAACACACTCAATTGCCCAAACATCATTATTGTTAACAGTTTCTCTTATATATGGTACAAAAACAATTGAAAATATTGGGTGAGGTAATCCAAGAATGTATTCACCTTCTTCTAGATATCTCTGCTCCAAAAAGGGGAACTTTTTGAAGAGTGTTTCAATTATTTCAGCATATCTCATTTTAATACTAATATGACCATCCACAAAATGAGTATCCGCATCATTCCTCATTCCATCTAAACGTAAGATTTGCTTTAAAAAGGTGTCCTTGTAACTATTGGTTTTCCTCCACCGGCCGACTGAAAATCATTGAGCCACTGGGCTTCTGGCATCCCATGCGGATGTAAACTATCATACTGCAAACAACTTATTCATCACCTTGTAACAGTTCTTTACCATTCTTGTCCACCACTGACAGTAGTATTTTTGAAAATTTGCCATATGTTACATCGTATGACTTTCCTTGTTCCATATTGTGAAGAAATACCGTCGTAAAAAATCTTTTTCCCTTATTGTTGGCAAATATTATACGCAAAACATATGATTCGTTTACCCTCGTAGTTTCTGTTCTTGTTTCTTTGCTTCTGTTTAGCACTCCTATTCCAGATTCTGCTTGAAAAGTACTACAATAGGTCAATTTTTCTGTAACAACTTTGTCAGTAATTAAGTCCAAAATTGCGCGGATACCTGATGTAAATCGAGTAAAAATGAATACTATGTATAAAACAATGAAAACACAAAAGATGAAAATCCTATTTACATTAATTTCTATGGCTTTAGTAAGAAATAAGAGAACTGGAGCACCAATATAAATTGCTGTAGAAAGAACAAAATCCGTCAGGATTGGATTATAGGTTGCTCTATTTCTTCTCATAGCTATTTTGTCGTTGCTCCAGCTGTTTCGATTGATATTGGAAATCCAAAATACCATTGACTGTCTTAATCATATGGTGCGGAGTTGTTCTTATCTGTAACGTGAGGTCGTGACCTAGCTGCTTGTTCTGAGCACTATAGCAAGGACGCCGGGACCTGTATGTGTCCCTATGACCGGTCCCATGCGTGCCAGTACCATGCGCTCCGGCGGAAAATCCGGAATTTGCTTGAGCAGTTCGGCGATTTCCTGGGGATTTGTGCTGTGTAATCCGCAAATATCCTCAATGTTTTTGAAGCCGGCGACAAATTCAAGTAGCTTTTTCTTGGCACGGTCTTTGCTGCGTACCTGAAACACAGGTGCGAACTCGCCGTCTCTTAGGGTTAAAATCGGTTTGATATCCAATAGTGAGCCGACAAGCGAACGAGCCTTTCCTATACGCCCTCCGCGTGCTAAAAATTCCAGTGTATCAAACATGACGAGTTCGTGTATGCAGGGAAGCATGGCATGCACTGCATGCACAATCTCCTGAAAACCTTTGCCTGCTTTAGCCAGTCTGGCGGCGGCGATAACGGCTACACCCAGCGCCATGGAGATTTTTTTTGAGTCAATTATTTCAATGGGGCATTCGGCAGTGGTGAGTTTTTTGGCTTGATCTGCGGAGTTGATGGTGCCTGACATACCTGTGCTGATATGGATGGAAACGATGCCGTCGGAGATTTTTCCCTGTTCGTTATATACGTCCAGAAAATCCTGCACAGTGGGTTGGGATGTTGTCGATTGAATATGCTCGCGGGTCAGCTTGTCGTAAAACTCATCCTCAAAGATATCCACGCGGTCCTTGTAGCACTTATTACCGAAAATGACATACTGCGGAATGATGGTAATGTCCAGTTCTTCCGCCAATTCTGCGGGGATGTCAGAAGTACTATCGGTGATGATTTTTACTGACATGTATTACACCTATTTCATTCAAGTAATCACAAGCGCCAATTGTTTTGCCGAAGAGTTTACAGCGAAAGAGTTCGGTTGGCAAGTATTGTTTGCATGACAGTGCCTAACAAAGCAATAAATAGCACGAACGACTTCGCTGTTGGAGGTTTAACTGTTAGGAACGATACACAAAAACTCCGACTAATCTAAAATCATACTTTGGAAAAGTCGACATTTTTGCAGGTCTTCCATCATTTTTTTGCCTGCGACGGTTGTTCTCCTATTAGGTCGCGCCGCAATTCAATTATTCGGTCGCGCAGCAGTGCGGCTTTCTCAAAATCAAGGTTTTTAGCAGCCTGCTTCATCTGTTTTTCCATGGCATCCACCAGCTTGGCCTTTTCTGCATGCGGCATCTGTGTTATGGCGGCATACTGTAGAGGCGCCTCGGATGCTATCGCAGAGGCTTTCACGCGCTCCGTGATGTCTTTTATGGCCTTTTGGATGCCCTGTGGTGTGATATTGTGTTGGCGGTTATATTTTTCCTGTATGGCACGACGGCGATTGATTTCGTTTATTGCACGCTGCATGCTGCCGGTAACGCTGTCGGCGTACATAATGACGCGTCCTTCCACGTGGCGTGCTGCGCGCCCCATGGTCTGAATGAGCGCATGTTCCGAGCGCAGATAGCCCTCTTTATCGGCATCAAGTATGGCAACCAAGCTTACCTCAGGAAGATCAAGACCCTCACGCAAAAGGTTGATGCCTACCACAACGTCATACACTCCCAGCCGCAGGTCGCGCAGAACCTCAACCCTCTCGAAAGTATCCATTTCCGAGTGCAGATAGTGTGTTTTGACACCCATCTCCGCCAGGTAGTCCGCCAGTTTTTCCGCCAGTTTTTTGGTGAGAGTGGTCACCAAACAGCGCATTCCGTTATCCGTACACTTCTTGATTTCGTCGAATAGGTCGTCGATCTGCCCCGTTGTGGGTTTGATTTCAATTGTGGGCTCCAGCAGACCGGTGGGACGTACCAGTTGTTCTACAACTTGGCTGCTGACAGTCAGTTCATATTCTGCCGGAGTCGCCGAAATGTATACGGTCTGGTTCATGCGCTGCTTGAACTCGTCAAATGAAAGAGGGCGGTTATCCATAGCCGACGGCAGGCGGAAGCCGAAATTAACCAGTGTCCGTTTACGCTCAAGATCTCCGCGATACATGCCGCGAATCTGCGGTATGCTCATATGCGACTCATCAATGATTGTGATAAAATCCTTGGGGAAATAGTCCAGGAGTGTCCATGGGGAACTCCCTGCTTGGCGCCCTGCCAGATGTCTTGAATAGTTTTCAATCCCGGAACAGTAGCCCGCTTCTTGAAGCATTTCCAAATCGTAGTTGGTGCGTGCCTCAAGCCTTGCGGCTTCCAGCAATTTGCCCTCTTCTTTCAACACTGCCATTCGCTGCGTGAGCTCATCACGTATGCCGGTAATAGCCTTCTGTAACTTATCATGCGAGGTGACAAAGTGTTTGGCGGGGAAAATACTGGCGGAGTCCGTCTCTGACAGGATTTCACCGGTAAGTGTGTCAAATGAAGTGATCCGTTCCAGTGTATTACCGAAGAACTCAAGTTTCATCCCCGTTTCTTCATAGGCCGGTTGTATTTCCAGCGTGTCACCGCGTACGCGAAATTTGCCGCGGGTCAACTCCATATCGTTGCGTTCGTATTGCATGTCGACAAGCTGCTTCAGCACGTCGCGTCGTGCATACTCGTTGCCTTTTTGCAGACTGAATATGAAGTTGCGGTATTCTTCCGGCTCGCCAAGACCATAGATACAGGATACAGATGCCACAATAATCACATCGCGCCGCTCAAGCAGCGCCTTGGTGGCGGCATGCCGCAGCTTATCTATTTCCTCGTTGATATCGGCATCTTTTTCAATGTACATGTCTTTGGACGGCACATATGCTTCCGGCTGATAATAGTCATAGTAACTGACGAAATACTCCACAGCATTCTTGTGGAAAAATTCCTTGAATTCCGCATAAAGCTGTGCCGCCAGGGTTTTGTTGTGGCTCATCACCAGTGCCGGACGGCCTAAGCGGGCGATAACATTGGCCATGGTGAAAGTCTTGCCTGAGCCGGTAACACCAAGCAGTGTCTGATGAGGAAAGCCGGAGTTGATGCCTTCTACCAAGCGTTCCACAGCCTGCGGTTGATCTCCGGTGAGATCAAACCCCGAGGTTATTTCAAACTTTGACATGTTTATGAGTATAGTGGGATGCAATAGAAGAGGCAACTGCCAAAAAGGTAAAGTGGTTGTGCTAATTATGGGTGGGTGCGCCGATATGCTTAGCCGCTTGTTCTCACGGCAATTGCCAACAGCCCCGGTCCTGCATGTGTGCCGATTACGGGACCCAAACGCGAGAGTACTATGCGCTCTGTGGGGAAATGCGTTATTTTCTGGATTAGTTCGACGGCCTCGGTGCGGTCGGTGCTGTATACGGCGTATATATCCTCAATATCCCGGAAACCGGTGGCAAATTCCAGCAGTTTTTTCTTGGCTTTGCTTTTGCTGTGTACCTGCTGTACCGGTGCAAATATGCCGCCTTTGATGGTCAGCAATGGTTTGATGTTAAGCAGGGAGCCGACAAGCGATTTGGCTTTGCCGATGCGCCCTCCGCGGGCCAGATATTCCAGTGTGTCAAACATAATGAGCACATGGATGCGTGGCAACATCGCATTCACCGCATGCACAATCTCCTGAAATCCCATTCCTGCCTTAGCCATTTTGGCCGCATTTATGACGGCCATTCCCAAAGCCAAAGAGATTGTTTGGGAGTCAATTATTTCAATGGGACATTTGGTGGTGGTGTGCTTTTTAGCGTGCTCAGCAGACTTGCATGTGCCGGATAAATTTGTGCTGATATGTATGGATATGATGCCGTCGGCTTCCTTGCCCAACCTGTCGTACACCTCGAGGAAATCCTGTGGCGTGGGTTGTGACGTGGTGGCTTGTATGTTTTCGTGAACCAGTTTGTCATAGAATTCGTCTTCGCTGATATCGATGCGATCCCTATAACACTCGTTGTTAAATATGACGTACTCGGAAACAACTGTGATATCCAGTTCTTCCGCCAGTTCCTTGGGTATGTCAGCGGTACTGTTGGTAACGATTTTTACCGGCATATCTCTCTCTTTGCAAACTCAGACAACGGGTTCAAACGACTAGCTGATGAGCATAAAACAGTGATGATTATTGCTATTACCCGCATACAAACGCCACAGTATAACACACCGGAAGTATTTTGCCATGGGCGCTTTTTGCTGAGGGGAGCTGTTTGTGTGAACTCATGACAAATCAGGTATGGATGCTATTTGCTTTCTGACTGCTTCAGCTGAAGCTGCTAATGTTTGAAGTTCGTCAGGTGTTAACTCAAGTTCCAGGACGTCTTGGATGCCACCTCTGCCGAGTTTTACAGGCACGCCGATAACCACGTCACATAGGTGATACTCTCCGGAAAGTACGGAGGCGCATGACAGCGTCTCGTGGGTGTCTTTAACAATAGCCTCGACCATATACGCAACGGCTGCGGATGGTGCGTAAAAAGCGCTGGAAGTTTTTAGTAGCCCGACAATTTCAGCCCCTCCGTTGACGGCTCTTTGTACCAGCGCATCAACTTTTTCCCGTGGCAGTAACTCGGTGATAGGTGTGCCGCCTACTTTGGACAGACGCGGGAAAATAACCATATTGGTGCCGTGTTCGCCCATCGCGTAACAGGAAACGTCGGTGACAGGTTTGTTTGTTTCCAGCGCAATGAAAGCTGCCAGTCTGGCACCATCAAGAACACCGGAGAGACCGAGCACGCGCTTGCGCGGGAAGCCGGACGTCTTATATGCCACCCATGTCATGGCATCCACAGGGTTTGCCACTACAATGATGACACAGCCAGGGGAATACCTAACGACTTCTTTTACCACACCGGATACGATGCCGGTGTTAATTTTGATCAGGTCGTCGCGCGTCATGCCGGGCTTGCGCGCAGCACCGGACGTGATAACCACCACATCAGAGCCTGCGGTATCGGCATAATCGTTAGAGCCGCTTATTTGGTGGCGAAAGCCGATTACCGCGCCGGATTGCAGTATATCCAGAGCTTTGCCTTGTGGTAGCCCTTCCACAATATCAAGCAGCACCACATCAGCGAAGTCCTTCTCAATAAGGCGCTGTCCCAGGCTGGCACCGACATTGCCGGCACCTATTACGCTGATTTTAGTCTCTTTCATATAAGTCCTCCTCTGTGAAAACCGGTGCTGTGTGCCGGCTAGGGCATTTTGTGCATCACATCAATGATGGCATCGGCTACCTGTGCCGTGCCTATTGCATTGCACTGTTCGCCATCACGCTTGAGGTCGTATGTGACATTTTGCCCATCTGCGATGACTGCGGCAATAGCCTTTTCCACCTTGTCAGCGGCGGCAGTTTCGTTGATATGACGCAGCATAAGCACCCCTGAGAGCATCATAGCCATAGGATTGGCCTTATTCATGCCTTTGTACTTGGGTGCACTGCCATGAGTTGGCTCAAACAAAGCTATGCCGTCTCCGAGATTGGCACCCGGTGCCACGCCAAGCCCGCCAACCAAACCTGCGCACAGGTCCGAGATGATGTCGCCATAGAGGTTGGGGCAGACCAGCACGTCAAACTGCTGCGGCTTTTTCACCAGCTGCATTGTCATGTTGTCTACGATGCGATCCTCAAACTCAATTTCATGATATGACTGTGCAAGCTCGCGCGAGATTGCCAAAAAGAGCCCGTCTGAGAATTTCATGATGTTAGCCTTATGAACGGCGGTAACCTTCCTGCGCTTGTTTGCACGGGCGTACTCAAAAGCGAAGCGTACAATACGGCGGCAGCCGAACTCGGATAACGGCTTGATGCTGATGCCTGAGTCAGGGCGCACATTTGCTCCCAACTCGCCAAGGAAGGAAATAAGTCTGCCGGCGTCGGCACTGCCTTTCTCAAACTCAATGCCGGCGTAGAGATCCTCCATGTTTTCACGCACAACGACAATATCCACATCGTTATACAGCGTGGGTGTGCCGGCATAGCTTTTACATGGGCGCAGGCAGCAGTAGAGTTCCAACTCCTTGCGTAATGCTACATTGACGCTGCGAAAGCCTGAGCCGACAGGGGTGGTTATCGGACCTTTGAGCGCCACCTTGTTTTTGCGAATTGAATCAAGCACATGTTGTGGAAGCGGCGTGCCGTACTCGGCCATTACATCTGTTCCCGCGTGTACGATATCCCAGTTGAATTTGACTCCGGTTGCCTCCAGCACGCGGCGCGTGGCGTCTGTCAATTCGGGACCGATGCCGTCGCCTGGGATGAGTGTTATATTGTGAGATTCCATCGGTTTTATGACTTGCTCCTTTAAATTTTTGCTGCTGATTCTATGATAAACATCAAGTTGTAATAAGCCCGAATAAAATAGGTTGCCTCTCCACGTTTGGAGAGGCATGAAATTGAATGATGCCTAACAACAGGGATCAGTCCAGTTTGAAATCCCCGAATTTTTGGATATAGGGAATTAGTCCGCCTTCCTCCAAAATAGCCAGCATGGCATCCGGAATGGGTTTGAAAGTGAGTATTGTGCCATTGGTGATATCGCGCACAGTACCGGTGGCTATATCAACTTCCAATTCGTCGCCGTCGTTAATCTTATCCGTGTCGCAGATTAACACCGGCAAGCCGCGGTTAATGGCGTTGCGGAAAAATATACGCGCTACACTCTTAGCCAATACGGCACTTACACCGGCCATCTTTATGACCAATGGTGCGTGCTCGCGTGACGAACCCAGACCGAAATTATTACCGCCTACGACGAAGTCGCCTGCTTTTACGCGGGATGCAAAGGTGGGGTCGGCATCCTCCAGTACGTGTTTTGCCAACTCAGGCAGATTAGAGCGTAGGTGCGCCAGCCTACCAGGGACGATAAGGTCTGTGGAAATGTCATCGCCAAACTTAAAAGCGTTGCCTTTTAACATATTAACGAACCTCCCTGGGGTCAGTGACCACGCCGGTAAGAGCCGTAGCTGCGGCTGTAGCCGGGCTGGCCAAATAGATGAAAGAGTTTGGATTGCCCATACGTCCCCTGAAGTTGCGGTTGGCCGTGGAAAGACAAGCTTCCCCATCGCCTAATACTCCTTGGTGCAGACCGAGACAGGCGCCGCAACCCGGCGGTATGATTGTGCCGCCGGCTTCAACGAATATGCGTATGTAGCCCGCATCCATAGCCTGCAACAAGACGCGTTTGGAAGAGGGAGCCACTACAAGCCGTGTGTCCGGATGTATTTTCTTGTTGCGCAGTATACTGGCAGCCAAGGCGAAGTCTTCAAGGCGCCCATTGGTGCATGTGCCAAGGAATACCTGATGGATACGTACCCCGCTGAGACTATTGGACAAAACGATGTTATCTACTGTGTGTGGACGGGAAACCGTGGGCTCAAGCGTAGCCGCGTCAATTTCAATGGTCTTTTCGTAAACGGCATCCTTATCCGCTGAGATGGAGCGGTACTGCTCAAGGCGTCCCATTTCGCGCAGCATTTTTTCGGTTGTTAAGTCTGAGGCGAACAGCCCAACCTTTGCCCCTGCTTCAACTGCCATGTTGGCGATTGTTAGTCGTCCGGCCATGGACATATTTTCGATTGCTTTTCCGCTGAACTCAAGTGCTTTGTATGTGGCGCCGTCAGCACCAATCAAACCAATAATATGCAGAATAAGGTCCTTTGCCGTAACAAACGGGGAGAACTTATTTTTTACCTCAATGCGGATGGTTTCTGGCACGCGAAACCATGTTTTGCCCAAAGCAAAAGCCACTGCGATGTCGGATGAGCCCATGCCGGTGGCAAATGCGCCAAGCGCACCTGCTGTTACCGTGTGCGAATCGGCACCTACAACCACGTCACCGGGGCGCGCCATGTTTTCGGCCACGATTTGGTGGCATACACCCGCACCTACATCCGAAAGGATGCAGCCGGTGTCGCGTGCAAAGTTGCGCAATAACACGTGGTCTGCCGAAAGCTGTGCATTTGGTGAAGGCGCGGCATGGTCCAGAAAAAGCATGGTTCGGCGCTTATCTGCCAGTGTATTAAACCCGCTACTTTGGAACTCACGTACAGTGAGGGGGCCGGTGGTGTCTTGTGCGAATGCTAAATCCACAGGGCTTACCACGATTTCACCAGCACTGACATCACGGCCAAGCTTTTGACTTAGTATCTTTTCAGCTAATGTCTTACCCATGGTATCCTTTCCAAGACAAAATATCTACCGTAATCATAGCATAAATGGGACGTCCTTACATTTCAATGGCGGAAAGACTTAACTTTTGTCTTCAAAAGCCATAGTTAGCAAAATATTTTAGTCTCGAGAGTTTTTTTGGGCAAGAAGAGTCCCAAAAGTGTTACCATTAATCCGAAAATCCCACATAACACTATAGCTATGTTATATTCATAATCGCCATTATGTACTCCAGCGGCTATTTTACTTAGCTGAAAGCATGCTTCCCATAATGCTAGCGTAATACCAGCAAGTGTAATGGTAAAACCTAAGAGAAGAATTCTAACATTCATATGCGTCTCCAAAAGATTTTGAATCGGCGCTAATGACACGACAGAAGCATTATAACATGGTGTGCAATATGCAAAATTGAGTTTTACATGACGATATCCTATTGTGCAATTCGGATTATCTGGTGGCGAAGCGGCAATGTGACAAAGATGACGTTTGTCTTAGATATTACCATGAGCATCCAAGCCGAGGGGAAACAAAAATGAAAAAGTAAATTCTTGATAACAACATAGGGACAAGAAGTAGCGTCAAGACATACTTCCATGTTAGCAGCCCTTTCCTTTTCGCAATAAAGCCACCTATTAGCATCGGAATTAGACACACTAAAAACGTAAAAAATAACTGCTTGCCCGAATAAATAAAGCAATAAACAGCAAAAGTATGATGGTCAGGTGTGATAGGCATATAGTTTACTATGTAAATTGTATCTGAGCCAAAACCAAATCTAAAAATGTTGTACAGCAAGGCAATAATACTTGTTACAAAAATTGAAACCGGTAGAATCTTATTTTTCATTGCAGTCTCTTCAGCATAAAAACCAAACAATCTCTCTGCAAGCGTCGCATGAATTATCCCAGCTAGTATCCTTCATTTAATCGTTGCCAGTCGCTTCTCGTATTCGGCTTTGGTGTTGATATTGATAATTATGCCCTCGTCTTCCACGGGCACCTCCAACACGTCGCCGGGACAGGTGCGCAATAACTCCCGCCCGCCGATGTCGCCGCTTTGCATGCAAAGTTCCTCTTTGTGCTTGCTGGATACAAGGATTGGATTGCCGCGCTTTCCGTAGTATGTCGGTACCAGTATGCCCTTATCTGTGCTCAGTGCCGTGGCGATAAGCGCATCATATGTTTGCGGTTTGATGAGGGGTTGGTCGCCTAACGCTACCATGACAAACTCGGCAGGGTCTTTCATAGCTTTCAGCCCAGCGGCGAGGGATGTACTCATGCCGCTTGCATAATTGGGATTAAATACGGTGGTAACATTATGCTTGCTGACAGCTTCACTTATTTCAGATGCTTTTGAGCCCAACACTACGACGATGCCCTGCGCACGTGAGGCAACTAAATTGTCCAAGGTGTGTTGTATTACCAATTGACCGCCAAAAGGAAGCAATAGTTTGTTTTGCCCCATGCGCTCTGATTTGCCGGCAGCCAGTAGAATGACGGCAACTTTTGACGTCTTAGGTTCGCTCATGGCACCTCCGAAATGCATTTTGACTCCTGCCACTTTTGACATCAACCAAGGGTTAGTATCTCAGGAAAGGTAGCACTCGTCAACGATTTGCTCTTTATGCGAGAGATGTCCCTTAGCAAGAAAAGATGAACCATCCCGTGTCTTACAGCGGCATATTGCCATGTTTTTTCTGTGGCACTTTTTGCTGTTTGTTGTGCAGTGTTTCCATCGCATGTATAAGCATAGGGCGCGTTTGGCGCGGGTCAATTACGCCGTCGATATAGCCATGCTTTGATGCCTGCAATGTATTGCCGAAATTTATGCTGTACTCACGCGCCAATTTTTGACACGTTTCCTCTGGAGTAGGTGATTCAGCGAGCATTTTGTGGAAAATAATGTTGACTGCTGCCTCGGCGCCCATGACGGCGATTATAGCCCCTTGCCACGCATAGTTGATATCGCTGCGTAAATGCTGCGAGCTCATGGCGATATAAGCACCACCGTAGGCTTTGCGTGTAATAACGCTCAGCTTAGGAATGGTGGCTTCGGCATAGGCATATATCAGCTTGGCACCGTGGCGTATAATTCCGCCGTGTTCCTGCTCGGCGCCCGGCATGAAGCCCGGTACGTCAACAAAACTCACAAGAGGTATGTTGAACGCATCGCAGAAGCGCACAAAACGGGCTGCCTTTACTGATGCATTGATATCAATGGCACCGGCCAGTATTGCCGGTTGTTGCGCCACAATGCCGACGGAATTGCCTGCCAACCGCACCAGCCCGCATATGATATTTCGTGCAAATTGCGATTGGACCTCCATGAGAGCGCCATTATCTACAACGGCAGAAATAATTTTTTTCATGTCGTAAGGCTTGCGCGGGTCATCCGGAACTATGGTTTGCAGCGTTTCGTCGCAACGGTCGGGCGAATCATCTGTTTTGACAGTCTGCGGCTTGGAGTTGCAGCTTTGAGGAATGAAGCTTAGCAGGCGTCTTACCTGCCGGAAGCACTCCTCTTCGCTGTCATGAATGAAATGAGCCACGCCGCTTTTTTGGCTGTGTATTTCTGCTCCCCCAAGTTCTTGGTGGCTGATAGTTTCACTTGTTACGGACTTGACTACATCCGGACCGGTTATATACATCTGTGTTACGTTTTTGACTGTGAAGACAAAATCACAAAGCGATGGTGAGTAAGCCGAGCCGCCGGCGCTTGGTCCGACCACAACCGCAATTTGCGGAATAGCACCGGAGCAGCGGGTATTACGCAGTAGAATTTCGCCCACGCCTGCCAGTGAGGTCACCCCTTCCTGTATGCGTGCCCCACCGGAATCATATATGCCAATTACTGGGGCTTCGTACTCCAAGGCCAGGTCCATTAAATGCGCGATTTTTTGTCCCTCTGCCTCTGATATGGTGCCTCCGATGATGGTGAAATCCTGTGAAAATAGAAACACCGGTCGTCCGTTTATCTTTCCTGAGCCTGTGATGACAGCAAGAGGATTATTCCCCGTGTCTGGTGCATTAGCGTTCGTGGCGTGGTTATGAGCAAGACCTGCAATCTCTTGGAAAGTGTTTGGGTCAAGCAAAAGGTTGATTCTTTCGAGCGACGTGAGCTTGCCGCGTGCGTGTTGCGCGGCGATTCGGGCATCCTCGGATACACTATTGCACAGCGGTTTCATATGGCTCGGTTTGTTATCAATGACCATTCGGTTTGCTTTATTATACAAGTTCAATAATTCTACAATGTCGCGTCATAGGTTTTTGCATATTTTTAGATAGGTTTCTTTTATTTGCACTCGGTTTATTGTACCATGTCAGGAACTGAACCACATGCCTTTTTGTAAGGGAGTCAAGCCTATGCAGCATATCGGTGTTGACATAATTGAAATCAGCCGCATTGAAGATGCGTTGCAGCGTTTTAGGCAGGCATTTCTGAAGCGCGTTTTTACCGCTAAGGAAATAGCCTTGTATAAGGACAAGATACCTTCTTTGGCGGCACGTTTTGCAGCCAAAGAAGCAGTAATCAAGGCATTGGATGCCCCGGGGCTTAATCCACATGAGATGGAGGTAACCTCTGCGGACAATGGGAAGCCACTTCTAACGCTTTATGGCACAGCGCGCAGTAAAGCGGATGCGTTGGGGATTGATGTTATGCATGTCAGTTTGTCGCACTCCCGTGAGTATGCAGTGGCTTTTGTAACGGGGCACTCAAATGACTGATTTTCGCTGAGCGGGGCTTTTATGGCGGGTTGTCTGAACTTATGGGTTACAACAGCGTAATAGGGATAGCTTTATCGTTGCCTTGAAGTGTTGTTAGGTTGTCGTATAAGCAAATTACTCCGCCTGAACCTCTTTTAACGCTCGGAATTTTGCTGAGTATGGAGAATTTTGCGACGTCGGATTTTGTCGGGTCAGCATGTTTTTTTATTTCGATAGGATAAAGCGTTCCATTGTTTTCAATCAGTAAATCAATTTCGTTTCCATCTCTGTCGCGGTAAAAATACAGAGGAAAATCAAGGATTCCCTTATTGCTATAACTCTTAATGATTTCACAGATTACGAAAGTTTCAAAAAAAGCTCCTGCCATTACGCCATTTTTCAAAACATCAGAGGTATTCCAGCGGGTTAGGTAGGCTGCAAGCCCTGTGTCCAAGAAGTATAGTTTCGGTGCTTTGACTGTTCGCTTTGTGATGTTGTTGTGATAAGGTTTTAATAGAAATACCAAATTTGATGTTACCAAAATTGAAAGCCAGCGTTCCGCCGTGGCTTGGCTTATGCCTATATCTCGCGCTAAAGAAGCTACGTTCAGAAGTTGACCTGTGTGGCTTGCTGTAATCGCCATAAACTGTAAAAACTTTATCTCGTTTCCAACCTGTGTCAAGTCACGGACATCGCGCTCAATATACGTTTTGACATAAGCGGCGAAATACATTTGCCAGTCAAAGCTGCCATTGGCACATAACTCGGGAAAACTACCACGATGTATTGTGTTCCAAACATCTGCATATGGAATATCTACCATGCATTTTTTGCGGCTTGTGAAGTACCCATCCGTTGGCAAAAATGATTCATTGAATGACACGCCGTATAATTCTCGCAGTGAAATCCCGTGTAAATTAAGTATGCCAAGCCGCCCTGCCAAAGATTCACTGACGTTTTTCATCATGTCAAATTGTTGCGAGCCGGAGAGGAAAAATTGACCTTTCTTCTTCTCCTTATCCAAGATAATTTTAATTTGCGGGAATAGATTAGGTGCGTATTGTATCTCATCTATAAAAACTGGAGGAGGGTCGTCTTTAAAGAATGTCCCGCTTTGCTCAATCGCGCTTATGCGTTTAACAGGATCGTCTAAAGTAACGTAACTTGCATGTGCGGTAACTTCTTGAAGAAGGGTTGTCTTGCCGACTTGGCGTGCGCCTGTGACGAGTACTGCTCCAAACATTTTTGAGAGTTCTTGAATTGTTTCGTCTGCATGTCGTTTTATAAACAATTAATGTCCTCTATTTCGGCTATTTTAATATTTAATGTTAATATAGCCGAGATTTTGGTATCTGTCAAAAGAGAGTTAGTGCGTTGCGGCGAGAAAAGGGAGCAGTTTTTGTAGACGCATTCATATGATGCCACACGATTTGTTTCTAACACAGCGTTGTGTACTTCGTTTAATGTGGTCTGCACTGACATATTATTTTTCACTGAAGCATATCGAAATATTCAACTCTTGACCTCAACGTGCTAAAATAAGTCATAAACTAGAGTAGAGAGGCTTCCATTGCTGGAAGAGGGTTAGGGCTATGTCTGGACATTCCAAATGGGCTACTATTAAACATCAAAAAGGTGCAGCTGATGCCAAACGCGGGCAGCTCTTCACCAAGCTTACGCGTGAAATTATCTTTGCTGCCCGTTCCGGTGGCGGCAATCCCGATGGTAATTCGCGTTTACGGCTTGCTATACAAAAGGCCAAAGATGCCCGTATGCCTGGTGACAACATTGAACGCGCTATCAAAAAGGGCGAGGGCTCATTGGAAGGGCAGACAATGTTTGAGGCAACCTATGAAGGTTATGGACCCGGCGGCACAGCGGTCATAGTTGAGGTGGTAAGCGATAACCGCAATCGTGTTGTGCAGGAGTTGCGTTCTGCTTTTACCCGTGCAGGTGGTAACCTCGGTGAGTCCGGCTCGGTTGCATGGATGTTTGAGATGCGTGGTGTTATCGGCGTGTCTGCCGAGGGCAAAAATATTGATGACCTTACGATGCAGGCAATTGATGCCGGTGCCGAAGACGTTAATGCACTTGGCGATTTTATTGAGATTTATACCAATCCGGCAGAGTTGGAACTGGTGCGAAAAGCATTGGAAAATGACGGCATTGAGGTGGAAAACGCTGAGATTGCCAGAATATCCAAGACGACAGTTGCCCTTGATGAGCATACGTCTTTTCAGGTGTTGCGCATGCTGGATTTGTTAGAAGCAATGGATGATGTTCAGAATGTGTATAACAATGCAGAAATCAGCGACGAAGTAATGGAGAAATATCAGTCGAAATAAGCGCGGCATTTGATGAGGATTTTAGGCGTTGACCCGGGCACCATTGTCTTAGGCTATGGAGTTATTGAAGACACCCAAGACGAAATGACGCTGGTCGATTTTGGTTCTATCAAATGTGATGCCCGCTCCGACATGTCGGAGCGATTGCTCTTTCTGCACACAAATTTTTCATCTGTTATACACAAGTTTGTGCCTGATGTTATGGCGGTGGAAACACCTTTTTTCGGTGAAAATGCCAAATCAGCCCTAGCTATTGGCAAAGCGCAGGCAATTGTTTTATTGACCGCTGCCCAAAATAACATCCCAATTTATGAGTATGCGCCGAGACAGATAAAGCAACACGTGGCAGATTACGGGGCTTCCTCAAAAGAGCAGATACAAGAAATGGTCAAAATGTTGTTTGAACTTGATGAAGTGCCTCAGCCAAGTGATGCAGCTGATGCGCTGGCTGTGGCCATATGCCACCTGCGGGAGAGTTGTCTGCGCAATCTGATGCAGGATAGCAGGTAAATGGCGAAGAGGAGTAACTACTATGATTGCTAGTTTGAAGGGCATCTTGGAGGCATCAGCTTCCGATTCTGTTGTCATAAATGTTGGGGGCGTGGGTTTCCATGTGTTTATGCCGGCATCGACCATGTTGACCATAGGAGGGTTGGGGGAGGAGGTTCGCATCTTCACACATACATATGTGCGTGAGGATGCAATTCTACTCTATGGATTTTCTTCTGATGAAGACCTGAAACTGTTTCAGCTTTTGATTGATGTTTCCGGGGTTGGTCCCAAGCTGGCGCTGGCAATGTTCTCTACCATGAACGCAGAGCAGCTGGTTTCTGCGATTGCCGGAGGTAGCGAAGAGTTGCTGACGGCAATCCCCGGTGTCGGAAAGAAATTGGCCGGGCGTCTTATTCTGGAGTTGAAGGACAAACTGAAGTCGGGGTGGGCTGGTGCATCCGTCGTGCCGGTGGGTGAAGATGATGAAGAGGTGCTGGCGGCGTTGTTGGGGCTAGGATATTCAGCCGCAGAGGCGTCGCGTGCCGTGGCTGCTCTGCCTTATGGTAAACAGGCGACGCTGGAGGAGAAAGTGAAACAGGCGCTGTCATATTTCGGAGGCAAGTAAGCTTTGGTTTTACATCGTGGAGTAGATATTTTTAGGAATAGGCCATGGAAAAAGAAATTATTATGGTATTGGACTATTTTTTTGGTAGCCTAATGGTAGCTGCTACTTTAATTGCTGGGATTTGGCTAAAAACGGATCCACCAAAGAAAATCAACAATATTTATGGTTTTAGAACGAAAGCTACGTCACAAAACCAGGAAACATGGAATACGCACACAAGGTCTGTGCAAATACCTTTTTAGCTTATTCCATTTTCAGTATCGTACTATAATGCCATATGTTTGGTGATAATCCCTTTCTTCTTTAGCAGCGAGTTTTTCCAAAGGTTTGTGCTGGGAACGGTACTGGCACTTGTAGGGGTGGCTGTTACCACGATTGTTGTGCAGAAAAAAACTATTGCATTTGGCAAAATGCTACATAACGATTAGGGAAATAAGTGGTTTCTATGAAGCATTATCGCTTTCTGTTCGCTTCCAAATTATGCTAAATACATGAAAAACTCACGAAAGTGGTTCCACTTTCGTGAAAAAAGTACGCAATTTGTTTGAAAAAGCGTTTTGTTATGCTATACTGTTTCGGTGAGATGCCTTAGATGAAACGCTTAATTGAAACCGCTCTTCTTGACTGGAAAAACCGGAAAAACAAAATGCCGCTCCTCGTGTATGGCGCAAGGCAGGTTGGGAAGACGACAACGATAGTTGCTTTTGGAAAAGCGCATTATACAAACACAGTTACGTTCAATTTTGAAAGTAACGCTCAACTTGCCGCTATTTTCGATAAAGACTTGAATCCTTTGCGGATTATTTCCGAACTCGAAATACTTTCAGGGAAAAGTATTCATAAGAAAAATACACTGCTGTTCTTTGATGAAATCCAAGCTTGCCCAAACGCACTGACTTCGCTGAAGTATTTTTGCGAACAGGCACATGGATATCACGTCATAGCTGCTGGAAGCCTTTTGGGCGTTGTATTGAACCGTAAGAGAACGAAAACAAAAGAGAAAAATGGTTATGCCGACGATGCCGGCAGTGTTTCATTCCCAGTCGGTAAAGTGGAGATTCTCACGATGTATCCAATGACTTTTGAGGAGTTTTTATTTTCAGTCAATTCAGCCCTTATGGATGCAATTCAGAAGGGTTATGAAAAGAATATTCCCTTATCCGAGCCGTTGCACGAAAAGGCACTGGATTTTTATCGCGACTATCTTTACGTAGGTGGCATGCCAAAAGCTGTAGCTGAATATGCTGATAGATGCGATGAGGATTACATAAGAATACGCCAAAACGAGATACTCTCGCTCTATTCGTCTGATATGGCCAAATACACAACACAGAGCGAGCAGATTAAAACTGCCGCAATTTATGACAGCATACCATCACAACTTGCGAAAGAAAATAAGAAATTCCAGTACAGCATGATAGGTAGTCATGCGCGTGCAACGTCTTATGAAATCGGCATGTCTTGGTTGAAATTGGCAGGGCTTGTAATTATCAGCACAAAAGCACGTGAGGGCAAAATGCCGCTGGCTTACTATGCAGACAATCTTTCCTATAAAATTTATATGTCCGACATTGGGCTTTTGAATGCAAAGAGCAACACGCCGAAAAACCTTGTGCTTTCGGATAGGGTATCCGCTGAGGCAAAAGGCGCGATGACTGAAAATTATGTCGCACAGGAACTGGCGGCAAATGGGCATACAATTTACTATTGGGAGAGCAGTGGTAAGGCTGAAATAGATTTTGTTATTCAACTTGGCGACAATGCTGTGCCAATCGAGGTTAAGTCATCCGATAATGTCCGTGCAAAAAGCCTTAAACAATTTATTGGTAAGTATAGCCCTACATATTCCATAAGAGTTTCAACTAGAAACTTTGGTTTTGAGAATAAAATAAAATCCGTTCCCTTATATGCAGTGTTTTGTATAAGATAATGCGGCTGTTAT
This sequence comes from Dehalococcoidia bacterium, assembly GCA_009783135.1. GTDB lineage: Bacteria > Chloroflexota > Dehalococcoidia > Dehalococcoidales > UBA1222 > WRNG01. The sequence goes on along the minus strand of WRHS01000013.1, from coordinate 3,269 downwards.
GCGTACGTACGGCTTGCTAAAATGACCATAGCTGGAATAATTATCCAACTATTTTAATTCAATAATGGTTGCCCCGTCTCCGCCTTCATCAGATGCGGCGGCATGAAAAGATTTTACCAGCGGATGACAGGCGGCTTGGTCGCGGATAATCGTGCGCACTGCCCCTGTGCCAAAACCATGGATGATACGCACATTGCGCCTCCCGCTCAGTGCAGCGTCACCAATATAACTGTCAAATAACTGCTCAACCTCTCCTGCGCGCCGCCCGCGCAAATCAAGTTCTGATGGCGCATCTTTTAGAGGTGCCTGACTTTTGTAACGCACCTGTTGGTTTTGCTTGGTAGTGGTTGTTTTTCGGATAGTATCACGACTCACCTGAAAGCGTAAAGGTCCGGCACTAGCCTCAATTTGACCACTACGTTCATTTATTGACACAACGCATGCTTCCACACCGAATTCTGTAAGCCACACGCTGTCGCCAACAGCGACGTCGGTATCATTTGAAACAGGTATGTTTTCTGCAACAGAGAGGGTTTTAAGGTGCTCTCTGGTTGTTTGTGTGATTTGGCGCGCACTGTTTATTGTTTCTGCAGATTGTTCATGTTTTAGGGCAGCCGAGGCAAGCCTGATCTCTTTTTGCAGGTTCGCCATCTCGGTTACAAGCTTGTCTCTGGCGTCTTGGATAATATATTGTTTTTCTGCGTTTAGCTTTTTAAGTTCGTTTTCAACCTCGTTTAATCGCAACGCCAGTTCCCTTTTTTCTATCTCCATAGTTTGGGTAAGTTGCGCCAGACGACTGCGTTCGGTCTGGAGTCCCGTGAGCAAATTCTCCATTTCGCGTGCTCCCTGACTTAGGGAATTGCGTGCGCAGGCGATGACCTCATCCGGCAGTTTAAAGCCTGCCGCAGTGGCGATGGCGTTTGAGCCGCCGGGAGTGCCTAACGTGAGGTGATATGTAGGGCGAAGTGTGTGTGGATCAAAATCAAACGAGGCGTTCTGCAGCCCGTGCGTGGCATGGGCAAAAACCTTCAGTACGGCATAGTGTGTGGTTATCATACCTAAGACACACTGCTTGAGCAGGTGCTGTATGATGGCGCGCGCAAGAGAGGCACCTTCATGCGGGTCGGTGCTTGAACATAACTCATCCAGCAGAACAAGGCTTGTCCCCTTTGCCTCTCGTAGTATGCGGCTGATATTGCTCATGTGCCAGCCGAACGTGGACATAGTCTCGTGTATGCTCTGCTCATCGCCAATGTCGGCGAAAATTCCGTTAAACACCGGCAGTCGCGTGCCTGTTCCTGCGGGGATGGGTAGCCCTGCCTGTGTCATAAGGCATAAAAGCCCTATTGTTTTAAGAGACACTGTTTTGCCACCGGTGTTTGGACCGGTAATCATAAGGATGGAAAAATCCCTCCCCAACTCCAAATTGAACGGTACCGCACCTGCGCTTAGCAAAGGGTGGCGCGCATCAGAGAGACGGATAATAGGTGGATTATCGGTGCCCGGCACATAGACTGCGGCCTCTGTTGCCCCGGCGGACTTGGCATAGCGCGCTTTGGCGACTTCCAAGTCGATGGCTGCTGCCGCTTGGAGCGAGGTGCAAATTTCGGCACTCATCTTTCCGACGAGTTCGCTTATCTCGGCCAATATGCGCTCAATCTCGCGCACTTCCTCAATTTGAAGTTCTTTTAAGGTGTTACCCATTTCCAGTGTCTGCCACGGCTCGACGAATATGGTGGCACCGGTATTGGAGATGTCATGCACAATGCCGGAAACGTCACCACGGCGATCCTTTTTAACTGCTACCACGTAACGCCCCTCGCGCTCGGTGACGATTGGCTCTTGGATAAAACGCCGTTCGCTATCTGCGGCAATGAAGGACTGGAGACTGGCGACAAGTGTGCTGCGGGTATCATGTGTCTGCCGCCTGATAGCCTCAAGTTTGGGCGAGGCATTCGGCAGTATATCCCCGCTTGGTGACAGGGCGCCTGCAATAGCCTTTATTACATGCGCAAAATCTCCGATGGAGGAAGCCTTGGAGGCAATGCAAGGTGCCTTTTCGCGATGTGGAATAATATGCGTGCGGAGAAATCTGAGAGATTCAAGTGAAACGCGTATGCGGACAAGTGTTTTGGGATCAAGTATTTTGCCAAGTGCGGCGGCGCTTGCCTCCGGGGCGATATCTTCAAGATCTGATACGCCAATAAATGGCTCGGCGGCAAGGATGAAACCGGCTTGGGCAGAGGCAGAAAGAGATTCTTGGATGAGTTCAATGTCATCCGACGGCATAAGTGCCAAAGCCAAGTCGCGACTTAAAGAAAAAGTGCAATAGCCGGCGATGATATTGCGCACAGCCGGAAATTCAAGCAGCGCTAGGTCTTTGGTGTTCAACTTGGCTCTATTTTACATGAAATGTGCCGTACGATAAACTGTCATGGTTTGTGTCTGTGTCGAAAGCCACTGAAATAAGGCTTCTTCTGACTTGGGTGCTATACGGCACGGTGTGATATTTCTTCCCAAAGTGATGCGACTTTGGTCTTGAGTTGAGCCAGTGGAAAGTTTGAGTCGATTACGCAGGTGGCACGTTTGATTTGTTGGGCCATCGGCAGGTGGGCTTTTATGCGCTGTTGAGCCTGTGACGTGCTTAGCTTGCGATAGGTGCTTAGCCGCTCGCAGATGACATTTTCGGGGGCTGTGACAACCCATATTTCGTCAGCAAGCGATTCCCAACCTGCCTCAAGGATTAATGCGGCCTCCAGCACGACTATCCTGACATGCTTGCGCCGCAGTTCTTCCAAAGTATTCTGTATCGATTTGAGGATTAACGGGCGTACGATGTCGTTTAGACGCGCAAGTGACGCAGTGTCGTTAAAGACGATTTCACTAAGTTTCTGGCGGTCGACCTTATTGTCTGAAGAGAGAATGCTTTCACCGAAGGTCTGAATCACCTTTTGCCAGCCGAAGCTATGCGGGAGATAGACCTCATGCCCAATTTTATCTGCATCGACGACATATGCTCCCATCTCCTGCATAAAGCTGGCAATGGTGCTTTTCCCGCTGCCAATTGTGCCAGTAAGTCCTATAACTAGCATGGTTTGTTTATTCCACAGGACGTAAAGTGCGTCAGTTGCAGTTGTGTTCAATAAAAGAAGTGATGTCCGCCGGTGGTACTACAAGACAGCTATTGTCGCTGTTAGCCACGAATATGTATAGCCCCAGTTCCTTGAATGCAAAGCTTGTTTTATATTTTTGTAACACCTTGAAAAAAT
>WRHS01000012.1 GCA_009783135.1 Dehalococcoidia bacterium | reverse complement strand
GCCTGTTTGAACACCCTAGTCGGAATATGTTGACGTTTGGTTTCACTGGCAGGTTCTCCTCTTTCAATATCTGGAAACTTACTCACCATATGCTCAAAGAAGTTATCCTGCCATTTGGTTAGTTCAACCCTGTTACCGATGATTTCCTTAGCCGATAATCTTCCGTCCTTGGTTATTGGTGTAAAACACAGATGCATATGTGGAGTTTTCTCATCCATATGCACGACAGCACTAAAGATATTGGCATCTCCTATCTTCTGTTCCAGAAAGTCCACCGCTGTTTGAAAGAAGGACTGTACCTCTTCCCTGCTTTTGCCCTTGAAAAACTCGGAACTGGCGGTTATGAGCGCATCTATGAACCGAACACTGTCCTTTCTGACTTTACAGCCTGCCAACGCTATTATTTGGTTTACTTCCTGTAGATACGATTTACTTGGTTGAACTATATGGAAGTTATGCTTACTCCTTGAAGTATCTACATCGGGATTACTGGCATACTTGGCTTTTGTTCTCTCGTGATGCGCCTCAATCTTGCCAAAGCTTCCTTTACGCTTGGCAAAGCGCATGATGGCGTATTGTGCCATAGTTTGAACCTCCTTTGGTTTGGCTGTTAAAATAAAAACGAGGGCTTATTTGCCCTCTGTTGTTTGGGATAACCCTATCCCGATGGTCTGTGCGCTTAGATTTTGATTTTGTCGTTTGTCGCTAGCCTTCCTCCTCGTATTTGATAAATGCTTTGGTAATAGACTGCATCCTTTTGATAACGCCGCTGTGGTTCTTATAACCCAAAGTTTTGGCTATTTCCTCATAGGTAAAGCCGTCTACCCGCATTTGCAGTATTTGCATATCTTTCTCTGACAAGCGCTCTTTGAAGCGTTGGTAGTAATCCTCGGCTACTGCCGTATCTTCAATGTTTTCCGTCGTATCCTCTATATCGTGGATAGCATGTTCTTCATCTTCCAGGCAGGCTTCCAGTGAAACCGATTGAACATTGGTTGAACGATAGTGGTACCAGTGCCGCAGAAAGTCTATTCTGACTTGGGTGTCCCACTTTTCAAAGTCTTCCTCACAAGGCATCTTCTTGACAATATCAAACACAGATTGCAGGTTATTATCCCGAATAGCGCGCTTCACGACACATCCCATCACGTTATTTACCTGCTCATGTGATAGGAAAGGCATAACCATTCTACGCGGCGCATTAAAGAGGGTTTGCAGGCTCCAGCCTACTTCGTCTTTCAATGCTTTGAGCCAATAGGGTAAGCAGTATGCCAATTTCCACACCGGGCTATCCGCGGAATAGTGTTCCAGCCAGCCCCTAACACCGAAGTGAGAAAATACCAATGTCGCAATGGCATCGGAGATTTCATTTGCGAACATCATGCTTTCCACAGTATCCAAATGTTCGTCGGAAGAAGGTATGTCGCCGAAACAGCGCGGCAAGGTGCTTAGTGTGGGGAATCTAGCCATCATATCCTCAGGTATGAGATAAAAGAAAGGCAGATAGTTGATATAATGGCTACCGGGGACTTCGAGTTGGTATTGCATGCGTAATAATTCACCTCCAATCAAGAAAGAGTAAAGTGCTTCTAATTATTTGCGCCTTAACCATAGCATAATTGTTCCAGAAATCTGCCATTATTTTATAATATTTTTGAAAATGATGTTTTTGGTCAATGGGTTAGGAATGTTTTATAGCTGGAAGGACTTCGGACAGATTGGAGCTGTTGACAAAGCCCGCATTTTGAGTGAAAACGAACCATATGCAGAAATTGTTAGCCGTTTAAGAATTAGAGCCCCTCTAGAATAGCAATTTGAAGAAGCTTTGAAAAAATATTTAGCATGGTGAACTACAATAGTGCTTTCCCAGTTCAATCAAAACCGAAAAAGTTTTCTATTGCGTCTATAATGAAACTGAAATTGTCTACTGATTGCCGACTACCAAAATATTTATACGCCATCTAGCACTCTGGTTGACTTTCCAGAGTGCTAGATGGCAAAACTTATGTGGTTACTTGAAAAAGTGCTTCATGCAAACCAACTGCGTACATAGCATTTTCTTCAACATCGAATTGGAATACAACATCAATTGTAATGATTTCACCGCTCATAAGCGTGTAGGAGCATAAATAATCAATATTGTTATTCAAACTCTTGGATAACTCCGCATCGGCAACGACATCTAAAACGTGAACCTGAAATCTTTCATTTATAAGTACGATATCTTCCTTTGCTGTTATCGTGATGTTAAGCACCAAAAACTTTTTGCAGCTTTCAGCCTGAACTGTACTTTTATTAATAATAATTTCATCAGATTGGCTGGCGCTATTCAATGTTATTGTCGAATCATATGCAGCGTAAGTATCCCCAACACGATACACTACTACAGATGGATTGATTTTCACGCATGCCACCAAACAAGATGCAAATATCATCAATAAAACCACAACAGGTAAAACAAAATATCTACTCACTTTACTAAGACATTGTAACAAATGTCCCATATATTCCATCTCCATTTACATATGCATCATAATCGAAATATCTGAATGTAGAATTCCAATTATCATTTAACTTCATGAGATGCACATAGGTGTAGAAATCAACAAATAGAACTCTAGTAGTTTTTCTGTAAACTTCATATCCATAACATACCGTTGAATGAGAGCCATAAGTTCCAAACCCTGGATTCCAAAGTGAAGGACGGCCCGCGTTGATTTGATTCACTACTTCTCCGCCAAATGACCAAGTTAATCTTTTGGATGCATCCAAAGCGTTATAACCGTAGAATGCTGCGGCTTCTTCAATTACCATGTCAATTGCAGAAACACCACCAGTCTTATAGCCGTGATTATTGACTGCCATACTACGAATTGTCAAATACAAGTCTGGAGTATTGTTAGGATAATGAGGAGTCCATCCATCATTTACTACTTGGGTATAAAAATAGTCATTAATTGGATTATAGTTTGACGATGTCGATGGAAAACTAGAATAACCTTTTGCGTATCTCCAATAATTTAGAAGAACATATATTGAAGAAAGCACACAATTTCCCTCACTAGTCGAAACATTGCCATTGATTTTGTAGTAGGTACTAAGGTCATATTGCTTAGCAAGAATGAAACCACTTAGCGTATTTGATTCATGCGGTAAATAGCCTGCGTCATATCTGTCCAACATATAAGCAGGAAGATTATATATCAAACCTGCACCACCGGGAGGGTCCTGCCCAGCCCATTGCACACCATAATTAAAATCATCCCAGAAATCTTCACCTTTGAACTCAATACCTGCAGGAATCAGTTCGCCATTTTGTACGAACATGAATTTGTCATATACGCTGTAGAAATATATTTCATCAATATTTCTTAGATATTCCAGGTCTCCCTCGATTTCAAACGCATATCCGACATAATTGTCGCCTAGGAGCATATAACCATTATCACCATCAAAATCAAGGTAAATGGCTATGTCTCCGCTTTCCACTAAGATGATTTCTCTCTTGAACTCGACGTAGCTTGCTGAAAATAATTTCTCGTCTGTGTTTAGACCTGAGTTATAGTCCTCAACAAATAGACCCAAATTTTTTTCAACGTAATTTGCTATACTTCTGCAATCAGGGGAAGTGGGATAATCAGCATTATCTGCACTAGTTGGAAACGCGGCAGAACTGAGCAAAAAACATGAAACCAAAAAGAATAATAAGCCCTTTTTAATATGTTTCACTTGAACCCTCCTATATGTTTTGATATCACGATATTGCGTTTAACCTAGCCTCTCGCTTTCTCATAGACATTGTTTGTCTTTTTCTTCACAGAGTAAATAAAACACCAAAATAAGCCATACTTCTCAAGTCTCCATTGACACCACCTCCTTTGGCAATTACTCACAATAAGTGAGCGTGGCAGTATTATCAATGCTTGTTGAAAAGTGTATGCTGTAATGTCGCATTGATGTCAAGATGTTTTAGTCGTGCGTAATAAGCGATTATTTATGGTATTTTCACTTATATAACTTCATTGCTACATGATTGTTGATGTTGCGCAGGCATGACCTTTCCATTACAATCAGACAAGTCCAAATACAAGGAGGCTGGCATTTATGGCAAAGGGGAACAAGCATTTTCTATCCGTTGGCGAATTCGCCAAGCTCTCACGTACAACCAAGGCTACGCTATGGCATTATGACAAAATCGGCTTGCTATCACCTGTTTCGCGTGGAGAAGATAGTAAATATCGATATTACCGCAGTGAGCAAACAACAACTGTCCATTTTATCCGTACTTTTCAATTACTTGGCATGTCGCTGGAAGAGATAAAAAACCTTAAGACAACTCTTAATCCCAAAACGGCTGAGAAGTTTTTTATGCGTCAACTTGAAACAATCAACATGAAAATCGATGAAATGGTTCGCACTAAGAAACTCATACTTACACTCAAAAAGTCTATGGAATCAGTTGCTAATATTAACGAGAAAGAAATCACAGCCCAATACATGCCGGAGGAAGCGATTATCCTTGGGGGATTAAATGACTACAGCCGTGGACGAGATGGTTATGACGCTTTATTGAGTTTTTACCATGAAATGAGTAAGCAACATACTGAAGTAGATTTGAACTATTCTGTTTGGGGCATCCTTTCTAAAGAAAGCATATTGCGGGAGGATTATGTTCATCCTGACAGATTGTATTTCTATAATCCAGACGGGCATGATAGAAAGCCAGCGGCGTTATATGCTATCGGCTATAATCGCAGTTGGTATGGTGAGGGTGGTGAGTTATATAAGCGACTGCTGGCATACATTGAAAAAAATGGCTATGAGATATGCGGTGATTTCTACGAAGAGCATCCGCTCAATGAAATCTGCATCGGTGATGCTAACAATTACTTAATGAGAGTTATGGTTCCTATTCGAAAGAAAAGAGGTAAGAAAACTGTTAAATCTGCGAAGAAGTAGTTTGAACATGGCAAACTTAAAGCATCAACACATTCTTTTTATTACGAGGCATAACACACTAGACTTTGCGTTCGCAAAGCCGCGTGCCAAAGGGTAGCCCCTTTGGAAACCCCTACAGTTAAGAAACAATACCGTCTCCTCTTGCATCGCTTGTACTCGTTTATTGTGTTGACAGCAATGTTATATTGGGTTATACTGTACTCTAAAGTGAGGTGTTTACTATGCAAATTGTAGGTCAGAGATTACGTGGATTAAGAGAAGGACTCCGGCTATCCCAAGCCAAAATCGCTAAACTAATCGGGGGAACTCAATCAAGCATTCAGCGTTATGAGAATGATGGATGCGACCCACCCTTTACTACTCTGATTTGGTATGCGGACTATTTTGATGTTTCACTGGATTACTTATTCGGTAGAACAGATAAACCACAAGGGCAGTTATATGAGTTCAAGCCCAAGATAGAGAGTAACGACGAAATGAAGTTATTCATTGATATGTGTTTTGACCCCAAGTCTCCCATGAGCGGGAAGCTGAAAGATACACTACTACAGATGATGAAAGGTAATGCATGAAAGCAGTTATTTACGCCAGGTACTCAAGCGATAATCAGCGAGAGGAATCCATAGAAGGACAAGTACGTGAGTGCAAGGATTTTGCTCTTCGCAAGGGATATTCCATCATCAAAACTTATGCCGACAGAGCCATTTCCGGCAAAAAGGCAGAAAACCGCCCTCAGTTTATGCAGATGATTTCCGACAGCAAACAAAAGGGATTTGATACAGTACTCGTCTGGAAAATAGACCGCTTTTCTCGTGATAAGTATGACAGCGTTTTCTACAAGCACGCCCTAAAAAAGAATGACGTCAATGTAGTATCAGCAACAGAGCCAATCGACGAAAGCCCTGAAGGACAATTGATGGAAAGCATATTCGAGGGCTTCTCAGCCTACTACATAAAAGACCTTGCGCAAAAAGTCAGTCGAGGCATGACTGAAAATGCTCTCAAAGGCAAATACAATGGAGGTATCCCAACTTTCGGATATGTTATTGATGAGAATAAACACTTCCAACCGGATCCGGTTAAGGCGCCGATTGTAACTGATATTTTCCGTCGCTTCGCCTGCGGAGATAGTGCCAAAGAAATAGTGCAATCGCTCAAAGACATCGGTTTACAAACAAATCAGAAATGTCTTCCGTCATACACCTTTATTGTTGCTTTGCTTAAAAACCGTCGCTATCTCGGAGAATATCGCTTTAAGGATGTCGTCATACCAAATTCATTCATGCCTTTAACAGATGAAGAGACTTTTGAGAGGTGCCAAAAGCGATTATTCGCTAACCAACGAACACCAGGACATTTCAAACCAGTAGCAGACAAGTATGTACTGACAGGGAAAAGTTTCTGTGGTTATTGCAGTAGCACTATCGTCGGAGAAAGCGGCACAAGTAGGGAAAATATTACATACCGCTATTACCATTGTCGTTTAGCCAAAAAACAAAAAGCCTGCGAAAAGAAACGTGATGTCAAATCGTTCCTTGAGTTTGGTGTACTCAATTGCATAATGAATGTGATAAATGACGTTGAACACGTCAGGCAAATCGTAGACAACTGTTACGAAGCCCAGTTAATAAAGAGTCCTGCATTACCTCTATTGGAAAAACAACTCAAGCAGAACGCCAAAGAAATAACCAATGTGATGGACGCCATCAAGCAGGGAATTGTTACCACTACTACCAAAGAAACGCTTCTCAAACTAGAGCAGGATAAAGAACTAATGGAAATCGCTATTGCCAAAGAGCGCATTGAACGCCCGATAATGAGCAAAAAAGCAATTCAATTTAGACTAGACGAATTCAAATCGATAAACCTTGATGACTTAAAAGAAAGGCAGCGTCTTATAAACGTGTTTTTGAACAGCATGTACGTCTACAACGACAAAATGCTGGTCACGCTAAACATCAAAGACGGAGAATTCTGCATAACATTTGATGAAGTGAAAGAACTGCTCGAAAAGAAGAATATGGGCATTCCCATAAACTTTGGTGTTTCGTCTGTGGAAAGCCATGGTGGGCGGTATAGGACTCGAACCTATGACCCCCTGCGTGTAAAGCAGGTGCTCTAACCGACTGAGCTAACCGCCCACAATCCTGCCCATTCTATCCTTTTTGGCTCAACCTGTAAAATGCGTCTCTATCCCGCGCCTCAACACCCTTTACAGCCGCAACTTTCATTTGCTGGCGACGTATAAGTCCTGCCTTGACAGGCTAGACAAACTCCAGTATCAGTCGGCAAACAAGACTCGTTGCATTCCTTGCAAATGGTATATTCTTCCGTTTCTTTGTCGGGCAGCGCATTTATATCCACTTTGACACGTTGCAAAGTCAGCACGTCACGACCATGATTGCGGATGTCTTCCATCAACCGCTCTCTGTTCTGTTCTTTTTTGGGGACTAGACAGGCAAACCAATCATTAAAATCCTTAAATGCTTTAGTCTTGGAAGCGTCTACAAACACGCGCACTCCGTCACCACAATGTTTGTCATACAACGTAACCGAAAAACGCCCCGTGTTGATAATGCGCATCCATCCATTGCCTATTTTGCACGGAGTCAGCATCTGGATGGCATCAGGCAGACACTTGTCGGTTTCGCAAATTGCATCAAACAAATATTCTGGCGATAGATTGCGTTTTGCCATATCCACTATCATGCCACCAAGGATTACGCCAGGCGCAGGACCACCATGAAATTCGCACACTTTCTGCACAAATTCATCAAAAGTATAAGAACCGATATCCATGTACAAAAACCTCCCTGTAACTGCTTTTACTCGTTATATCCAGTATGATATACTTATCAGCGATAAATTTCAATACAGGGAAATAGTACATTGCAGTTATATTTTGGCATAATATCTGTTGTCGGCATCAATAACAGTATCAAAATCATGAGGGTTATATGCAAAGAGAAAATCTTGGTAATAACAACTTACTTCTCCCCAATAAGCTAAGTGACATAGATTGGGCCCACATGTGGCACCAGCAAATGGATGAGGCTACTTTCCGCGGGAATGGAGCAGGCTTTTGGGATAACTGGGCACGCTCGCTGCCGCTAAAAACTGAACACAGCGGCTATGTTGAGGAGTTAATAAGCCGCCTGGAACTTACTCCCGATGACACCCTCCTTGACGTAGGAGCCGGAACAGGTGCATTAAGCATACCTCTTGCACGACTTGTACGTCAGGTAACATCTCTGGACCAGTCTCCTGCCATGCTGGACCACATCATGAATGGAGCCAACCGCAATGGTCTGGCCAACATCACTCCACTACATCTGGACTGGGCGCAAATCCAAGTAGGTCGGGATTTTCCACAACACGATATTGTTCTGGTATCACGTTCATTACCCTCAAACAAAGGAATCACCCACAACCTACGCTCCATTGATGCAGCCGCAAAACGTCTTTGTTATATAACGTGGAAAGCAAGTGGTTATGACGAGATTGAATCAGAACTGAGTACCATGCTCAATATTCCATACACCCCCTCACCGGACTACGCCGTGCTATACAACCTGCTTCTGAGCATGGGTATTCACGCTAACGTAGAGCTTTTCCGAACCAGCGGGCGACGGCGTTACAATTCAATTCCGGAAGCTTACATACAAATAGTGCGCAGTTATCCAGCAGGAGAAACTGAGCAACGTGCGATAATAGAGTTCTTGGAACATCGGCTGACTTACAGCGATGGATATTACTATCAGCAAAAAAACAGCCTCTGGTCTCTTATTTGGTGGGATAAGAGTTTGCAAAAGTCACCTAATCCCCATCCGCAGCCATAGCAAATTATGCAAAATAGCCTGCAGATACTCACTGCGGTTACCATCCAGCCGTTTTAATTAGTCGTGTTTTATCTGATATGCGCTATTGACAAAGCATTATATCTCGCATAATATATATTCTTAATGATATATTGCTTTAGCATAATCTGCGCTTCAGCGAATAATAAATAAGGATATCGGCTATGCCAGAAGAAAAAGGGCGTCTTAATGGTTCTGTTGTAGTGTTGGGGTTGGGTATTTTGCTTGTGGCAATAATTATTCTCTCATTTTTCTGGGGGCGTTATCCTATTTCGCCTCCTGACCTTTTCAAAATTACCATTTCGCAAATATCCCGAACTATTCAAGATTTATTTCGTAATATTTTACATATCGACGTCGTGTTTCTCAATATCGAAAAGACATGGTCCGACCAGATGGAGAGTATAGTATTAAGAGTTCGCTTCCCTCGAATAATGCTGGCAAGCCTTGTCGGTTGTTCCTTGTCAGCTGCAGGAGCATCTTACCAAGGCGTTTTCCAAAATCCCATGGCAGCCCCTGATATACTCGGGGCTGCCGCAGGGGCAGCTTTCGGCGCAGCATTGGCGATATTTACAGGACAATCCAGCATGACAATTATGCTGTCCGCTTTCGTTTTTGGATTACTCACTGTGGCATTGGTGTTTCTTATCAGCCATAAGACGCGCGGCAAACAAGTAATCGGTCTTATTCTGGCTGGAATTATGGTCGGCTCGCTATTTTCTGCGGGTATTTCATATATCAAATTGATTGCTGACACAAGCAACCAACTCCCTAATATCACCTATTGGCTGATGGGCAGCCTCAACGGCGCAACAAACAACAAACTCCTACTGGCATTAATCCCCATGTCCATCGGGCTACTACCATTGCTTATGCTGCGATGGCGCATCAATGTCCTAACGCTTGGAGATGAAGAGGCAAAAACCATGGGGATTAACGCAAGCCGTTTTCGTATCATAATCATCGTTTTGGCCACATTGCTTACCGCCGCCAGTGTCGCCGTTACCGGAATGATTGGTTGGGTTGGGCTCGTCGTCCCTCATCTGGCGCGTCGCTTGGTTGGAAACAACTTCAAATATCTTATGCCAGCATCGATGCTCTTCGGGGCCTCTTTTCTGCTACTGGTGGATAATATATCGCGCAACCTGACGGAAACAGAAATTCCTATTGGCATACTCACAGCTTTTATCGGGGCTCCATTCTTTGTTTATCTCATCACACGTAAGGAGGAATCCCTTTGAGCATTGAAGTACGGGACCTTTGCTTCAGCTACGGCAATCGCACCGTGTTAGATGGTGTAAATGTCACGGCGCAACCGGGGGAACTTCTTTCGGTTATCGGCCCGAATGGCGTCGGTAAAAGCACTCTTTTTCACTGCATATTAGGTCTTTATTCAAACTACCGCGGGAGCATTCTAATTGGCGGACATGATATACGGGGGTTAAGCATCCAGCAAAGGGCACGCTTGATAGCATATGTACCTCAGAGCAATTACCCCTCTTTTAATTTCAGCGTTTCTGACATGGTGTTGATGGGAACATCATCGCATATTTCCTCTATTTCAACACCTGGCAAGAAACAACTTCTGTTAGTAGAGGAGGCTCTAGACCAGTTGGGCATTGCTCATCTGCGCGATCGTGCCTATACGCGCATCAGCGGTGGTGAGCGCCAACTTACCATCATTGCCCGTGCGCTAGCACAGCAAACCAAAGTTTTAATATTGGATGAACCGGTTGCAAATTTGGATTTTGGAAATCAATTATTGGTGTTAACTCAAATTAAAAAGCTGGCACACCTAGGCTACACCGTAATGCAGGCCACTCACAACCCTGATCAAACTTTCATGTTCTCCGACAGCGTTCTGGCCTTAAAGGACGGCCACGTACTGGCTTGTGGGGCACCAACTGATGTGGCCACTGAAGATTTGATGCAAAAACTGTACGCAACTGACATTGAAGTGGCAAGTTTGTATAACGACAACGTACGTATATGTGTTCCAAAAGTAGTTATTAATAATTCTTATTCACCTGAAAAGGTCACCGAAAACACCTTAATGGAGGGTCTGGAATATGAAATGATGTGATTGTTTTAAAATGAAACTTAGAGGCACATGGTACCTACAAAATGAATAACCCCGCACAGAATAAACCTAAATCAGAGGAAATGCACACTCATGAAAAAACTAATCAAGGGAAAAATCGAACACTATAAATCAGCCACGCGACGTGGTTTTCTTAAAGTCATCGGGATAACAATCGTTTCTGCGGTATTGTTGAGTACAACGGCTGGATGCTTTGCAGATAAAACCATAACCGTCACTATAACCAAAAATCCGAACGCTGAAGAGCCCACCTCTTTCGTCTTTACTGATTCGCTGGGCCGCGATGTTGAAGTACCCACCGATATCACCAAAGTCGCCATGTCCGGACCGCTGACTCAAATCGTACTGTTTGCTCTTTGCCCTGACAAGCTGGTCGGGCTTGCATCCAGATTTGACTCATCTGCAGAGCAATTCATTGACTCCAAATACTACAACTTGCCTGTCTTGGGGCAATTCTATGCCGGCTCAGGCTCAGGCGATCTCAACAGAGAAGTCATTGCAAACTCCGGCGCTCAGTTACTCATTGATGTTGGCGAAATCAAGGCTAACATGATTATCGACATGGATACTTTACAAAGCCAACTTAGTATTCCGGTTGTACATATTGATGCCTATACAACCACCATGGCCAACTGCTACCGCATGCTTGGAGAACTGCTCAATATGCCTGATGAAGCCGATGTTTTAGCCAAGTATTGCGACAGAATCTATGGCAACACAATTTCCATTGCCAACCGTTTAGGCACCAACAACAGCAAAGCCAATTTGCTCTATATTACTGGACCCGATGGGCTTAATGTTATAGCCAAAAATTCTTATCACGCCGAAATCCTTGACATTTTGTCCAATAATCTGGCAATTGTCAGCAACCCGTCCAGCAGCGGAAATGGCAACTCTGTTGATCTAGAGCAAATTATGATATGGGATCCGGAGATCATTATTTTTGCACCAGGCAGCATATACAGTACTGTCGGAAGCAACAGCGACTGGGCAGCCATCACAGCTATCAAGAACGGTAACTACTACGAAGTTCCTTTCGGCCCCTACAACTGGATGGGTTCTCCGCCTTCTGTTCAACGCTACCTAGGCATGATATGGATGTCACAATTGCTTTATCCCAACACGGCACAATACAACGTCTACAACGAGGTGCAGGAGTATTTCCAACTGTTCTACCACTGCGATATAACCAAGGCACAATATGACGCGCTGGTAGCCAATTCGCTAGGCAAGAAATAGCCTTTATTTACTAAGGTCAACTTTCTTGTAAGAATAACTCTCAAATTTTTTAACAACTGAATATGGAACCCTCTTGACAATTCGTTATATCTCGTATAACATATGTCTTACGTAATATATCGTAACTTGGCAGGTTCTGCCGGGGGAAACCAAGGTGATGGGGTGCGGACAACCCCGTCTTAAAATGATAACCTCCCCCTTCCGTGTGCCGCCTTGGGTGTAATCGGACTGGCGGCAGGGCCTGCCAAGCGAATACAATCGCTACCATTTGATAATATATCTTCATGTCTATGGTTGACAAGCCTATGCAGCCTGCCGGGTGCTATACTACAATAGGTCCTTGTATGCTACGCAAATTATATGCGTTATTCTTTGCATAAATGTGCTGGATAGAACTCATGAGGACACTACCTAAGCCCGAGTGTCTAGCCTAAGCACCCGCTGGACATACATATCAAGATGCCGTTGTATGTTTTCTTTGTTTTCGTCTGTAACCGTCAAAAGTTCTCCGTTTGATTGAATCATTGGCTCAAGGCCATCATGTGGATTGTAATATTCGCTGCTCAATTTCAGCATAGATATGGTATGTGATAGGTTCGGAGTGGACTTCCAAACCCCAATACAGGGCTTTTCTCCACCTAAAATACGCAGTAATGCCTTCTTAAATACTTCCGATTTTAACTCAACACCACCGACTTCATCCAACAGAATAAGTTTGCATTTTGGGGTTTTTGTGCTCTGTTCAGCTTGGAGAATAGTCCTTTCCAAAACTGAGATATCTATCTTGGATTTGAACAAAAAAATTCCAGTTTGGTTGACGTCATGTTCTGCTTCTAGAGGCGGCATAACTCCAGCTACACTCAAAGAACGATAACCGATAATCTCTCCATCACATCCAAGGCGCTGCGTTACAAAACCGGCGATGCTTGAAGCAAAAGGCTCCAATGCTTTTCGCAGTAAAGTCGACTTGCCTATTCGCGGATGTCCCTGAAGAAACAAATGCATAAAATTCCCTCTACTTCATCTGCGTTGCCAACAAAATTTATTAGTAAAGAATAATTCCAAGTTTAAGGCTGGTGTATCAAGGCATCAATTATACCAGCCCCCAAAACAACATCTCCCCGATAGAAAACCGCCGCTTGTCCAGGGCTTATACTTTTCTGCGGAGTATCAAACACCACCAGCACACCATCACCCTTTGGCTCAATCGTTGCCGCAGCCAATTCAGCCTTGGAGCGAATTTTGACATCAACACGGAGAGCATCCGATAAACTATCCATCGCAATCCAATTTATGCAGCGTACTAAACACTCACGCTGCCACAACTCAGACTCTGCACCAACAACAATGGTGTTTTTTTCAGGCAGAATTTTTGTTACAAAAAGTTTCTCACGTACAGATAAGTTCAACCCTTTGTGCTGTCCAATGGTATAATGCGCAATGCCATCGTGCGTGCCAATTTCACGACCATGCCCATCTATAACCACCCCCGGTTGTCCGATGCCACCCAAAAGCGCATGATACCCGCCAGAAACGAAATCCTGACTCTCCGGCTTGTTTGATACAGGCAAGCCCATCTCGCCCGCCATGCGCCGCACCTGTGGCTTGCTATAGCATCCCAAAGGAAAAATCGCCCGCCCAAGTTGCTTCTGACTGAGAAAACTTAAGAAATAAGATTGATCCTTTTGTGCATCCATCCCTTTTTTCAGCAGATAGCGCCCATATGACGCTTCATACTCAACCTTGGCGTAATGACCTGTGGCAATTTGCCCAAACTGTAACCCTGCTTCTTGCGCCAACTGCGCTAGTGCCCCAAACTTAATGCGCGGATTACAGTAGATACACGGATTGGGCGTAAGCCCATGGCTATAGCCAGATATAACCTCTGCCAATACCTCTTTTTCATATTCGCGGCATAGGTCGATAACATGGAATGGAATGCCAAGGTACTGTGCTACGCGGCGCGCATCAGCTATGTCATCAGTTTTGCAACTCCCGTAGCAACCGCGACGCGCATATTTATCGGCTGCTGCTATCTCGAAAGCGCAAACCTGCATGGTAACACCAACCAAATCATATCCTGCTTGCTTAAGCAAAGCTGCTGCGAGCGCTGAATCCACGCCTCCGCTAAGAGTCATCAGGACTTTTTCAGGCATTTGTAATCCCCTGCAAAAATGGTGGAGCAACTCATAAGTTGTTGCATGCCTTTCTGGGATACCATACCGAAACCAATATTAAACAAAGCCGTAACAATCCCTTGATACCAATTGAGACGGAAAGCCAATAATGCTACAGCTAAGATACATCATGTGTGTTTTGGGTAAGTTGTTAATTTTTTCACATGACACCGCAGAAAAGGAATGGCGCGCTTGGTGGGGCTCGAACCCACGACCTCAGCCTTCGCAGGGCTGCGCTCTAATCCAACTGAGCTACAAGCGCTTGTTCTATTAGTGCCGATGGTGCCGAAGGAGAGATTTGAACTCTCACACCCTTTCGAGTACTACGCCCTGAACGTAGCGCGTCTGCCATTCCGCCACTTCGGCAACAATTGTAAAATTATAATGGCGAAGCTTTGCAGTGTCAACGAACCGAACCAAGAACAGTATGTCCTGTTTGGCCAATGCGTCTGCTACGACCCGCTAATCTGCCAGTTTATTTCATGCTGCTGGCTTTCTCATTGAAACCAACTGTTCAAACCTCTTTTGCGACAGAGTACCGAGTATGCGTTCTTTTTGCGCAAAAACCTTGTCAAACTCTGCAGCAGCTGTTTCATCAAGCTCGTAAACTGCGTCTTCAATGTAGCGCCCCGTGATACATGACATAACGTTTTCACGAAGTTCACATACCTGATGTGCCACCGCATACATATTGTCTGCTGTACGAATACCAAATTGCTCGGCAGGAACAAACCCGTGTCGGCAATAATAATCCGGATCGCCATAAAGGAGTATGGCAGGGTAACCCATGTCGCGTGCAAGATTTTTTGTGTAAGCAATCAATTTGCCACCGACGCCTTTGTTCTGGTATTCAGGCAAAACCGCAATCGGCCCCATGCCTAACACCCCATGTTCTACGCCGTCATCACCTGCAATGACAGCTTTTGTGTATATTATATTTCCGATAATCTTGCCATCGTGCACCGCAACAATATCCAGCTCAGGCACAAAAGCCGAACAGTCGCGCATAATATGCAACAGATAGTGCTCATTACATCCCGGAGAATAGAAATTCCAAAATGCCTCTCGCGTCATGTTTTCAGCCGCACAATAATCCGCTGGCCGTTCCGTTCGCAATTCCACATTTGTTAATCCAAAGCCATTCACATTTCCACTCCCTTAGAGTACTTCTTATCACGCAAAAGTGATGCGCACCTAGGCTCTTAACCAATTTATTAAATCAAGCATACCATGATTTGCGAATTGCGCTAATATCTCCATTTAGGTTTGACTAAGACAAAACCATAACATAAAATATCCGGCGTAAACCTATGCCTATTTACGAATTTAATTGTCCGTCATGCAAATCAAGGTTCGAGATATTACGCCCTATTAGCCAGTCGGGCGAGAAAGCCGACTGTCCAAAATGCGGGCGACTTTCCGAACGGGTTATCTCACGCTTCTCCTGCCTAGCAAAAGACGATACAGGATTCACTGCTCCCATAGGCGGCTCATCCTGCAACGGATGCCATTCTTCCTCCTGCAACTCTTGCGGTGCTGTTTAGGAGATTATAAATGCCCGATTTCTCTTGAAAGAGAAGATGGAAGGCTAATCTACCGCTTCACTACGGGTAAGCACCACCTTGACTCTGCAGTACATGGTCAAACTATCACGTCAAAGAACACTAGCCATCATTGATGAATACAGCTCCGAGGAGCGTGTAAAGTAGAAAAACAGCAAACAGTTCTTATCAAACATATTTTTAATGACTAACAGGTCTGTTGAGCCGTTTTTTTTCCCGCACATATTCTTTACCTCAACTTTACTAATATGTGCTTATAATGATATTGCAACGGAGAAGAAGTTTATTTTGAGGAGGTGAGAAATGAACAAGGAGCGACACAGCGGCTTAAGCAAAGCCTTATTTAAGCTGAAATGGCTATTCTGGTCATCAGAAAAGCGCTACGCCTACCTTTGGAATCGGACATGCAACAGCAGATAATAGCCACTCTCAAGCATAACCCTTAACAGCGTCGGACTTACAAGACGGCGCTGTTGTTTTATGGACTTTTCACGCCAATAGAAAACTCGCGGCGGTTAAAATACCTTAAGAACAACCACCCACCACCTGCCACCAGCAACCCCAATCCTAAAACCACAATCCCGACCAACATTGCCACATCAAACCAGAAGCCATGCGGAAACATTATTACCATATGGTCATATGGGGAAAACTCATAGTTGCCATGCGGAAAGAATATCTCGTGAAACGCAGTGAAAAACCCGTCGAAGCCGGTTACAGCAAATAGCCCCAGAAATGCCACCAGTCCAAGCGTTGACAAGCCTCCGCGCCAAGTACCTATTGTCAGTTCATTTGAAATTTCGGAACGCTCCCTAAACCAGAGCACCGCACTATACGACAGGATATACACGACCGAAAAGAGACAGATATAATAATCCAGCCACAGCAACCCTTTGACATCTTTCATATGGGCTACAGCATCTCGGTCATACAGTGGTCCTGCCTGCCCATTGTCATAGGTTACACTGATATCAAGGTATTGCTGGTTCGGATTGTTAAAATATGCAATCAACTCCTGCGTTGCTCGTTTCAACTCTGCCTCTGAAAGTTCCATCTTGGAAGCGACATCATATTTGGAGAAGCCGGAGGTGTAAATCCACAGGCTGTTGAAAGCCACTCCAATCATACCCGAAAGAAGCAGTAACGGCACACACAACACCAGCAACCACCGCGATAAAACACGCACCGCTTTCATGGGCTCATTCTACTGTGCGCCGCACAAAAATGCTACAATGACAATCATGGGCATGGACAATTCAATTGAAATTGACAGCAGTCTTTCTGCCACTTGTTTCCGTTGCGGCGAATGCTGCTCCAGATACCAAGCGTTGGTTGAAGAAGAGGAAATACAGCAAATCGCCGACTACCTGAAAATCTCATCGGAAAAGCTAAAGGCCGAATACACTGACCCGCGTTGGCCTATCCTCGGGAAATTTTTGCTGAGACACCGCGACAACGGCGGCTGCATCTTTCTTTCGCAGCACGGCAGGGAATCCCTTTGCTCCATCCATGCAGTTAAACCACACCCTTGTCAGGACTGGACAGCGGCACTGTCACGCAAAGAGTGCAGTTGCGGGCTGGGCAGGGTTTGGGGATTAACGATAAACGAAAGAGGAGAAATCTGCGGGACCGACCACGACAAGAAGGCCTTTACGGCACATCTTCATTCCATTTCGACATAACGCAAACACCTGCAGTATTAACCCATTACATACAGGTTTTTCATAATCCATAACACCAAGCGCAACAACACCTTACACAGCCAGAACATGAAATAAATCACCCCAACCGCCACCACAGCGACCAAAAATCCTCCCAAAATATCGGAAGGATAGTGTATCCCCACATAAATGCGCGACAGACAGACCAGTGAAGCCATAAGCAAAAGCCATGTGCCTATGCGGCGGTTCATTAGCCACACCGCAAGCGCCAATCCAAAAGATGCCGCCGCCATATTTGAGGGAAAAGAGGGGTCATGCGGGAAATAGAAATGGTGCACAACAGAAGGCCCGAACACCTCAAAAGGACGCGGGCGATTGAAAACTGCGTAAATCCACGTATGAGCATGCTGCTCTTTCCCTACAATTGCAACCACCGGTATTGAGGCAAAGCCACTTGCGGTCGCCATACTGGCCATAGCCTTGAGTACAGCTAACTGGTTGCGGGATCGAGACTCCGGATTACTTACACTAAACCACATACCCACCAGCACCAAACACATCGCAACCAACATAAAATAGTCATTGGCCAGACAGCCGGCGATAAAGTCAATGAAACCTACATGCCCGCCTAGGTTGTTTATCCAAGTAAAAAGTTTCTCGTCAAAACTCACTTATTCTTCCTTACCCAGCGCCGCCGAAAAGACTGAACCCATGTTGTCTCCTTGAGTGCTTCCAGCCCCTGTGCCTGCGTTTGATTATGCTGCAAACGCCTGTGATTGATTAGAGAGGATAATAGTAAGCAGAAAATTCCGGCAGCAAACGTGCCCAAAACAAACCATAACGCCTGTTCTGAGCCCTCAATGAGGCCTACCTCGTTATACTCATTCCAGCCAAACATGTAGAGCAGAGCCGGTATCACGGTGATTCCCGCGAAAAGATAACTGAAGCGCACAGGTGTCAGTATCACGTAGCGCCGCGACGGCCATAAACGAAAGCGCACATGACAGGGAAAAAACATCAAACCACGTATCCCTGCGCGGGCAGACGCCACCTGAATAACCCCCGACACTGCCGCAAACACTGCAAGAATATACCGTACCGTCAAAATGGGTTCTGATGTTTCAATCATATGAGCCAAAGACCATCTTTCCCCGGTACAAGTGCAAACGCGTTTTGGACGCATACAACTACTAGCCGGGTCATATAAATTGTGCTATAATGGAAAATGATTATAAAGGTTGTATCCACTAACCGCAAGGCTCACCATAACTACGATATCCTTGAAACATTTGAGGCCGGCATTGCGTTGCTTGGTTCTGAAATCAAGTCTGTACGCGAAAGCAGGGTAAGCCTTGGTGAGGCGTACGTAAAAGCAGAGCACGGAGAACTGTGGCTGGTTGGTGCGCACATAGCGCGCTATGAGGCAGCCAGTTATATGGCGCATGATCCGGTCCGCCCGCGTAAGCTGCTCATGCACCGCAAAGAAATCCGCTTTCTGCTGGCCAAGTTGGCAGAAAAAGGGCTGACTATCGTGCCGTTGCGTATGTATTTCAAAGGACACAACGCCAAGCTGGAAATCGGTCTGGGTCGCGGCAAAAAGCTTTATGACAAGCGCGAAACTATCATTCGCCGCGAAAATGACCGTGAGATAGAACGCACATTAAAAAGGCATTGAGCCGCAAGGCTCGCACAAACACGGGGACGCATGGTCTCGACAGTGGGAGTGTGCTACAGAATTGCAGGATGAGGTGCCATTTTCTCATTAAACAAATGGCAAAAACAACTGCCGAACCAGAATTGGTTCTGGCTGGCTAAATAAGCTAGCCCATCCAGCCTGACCCCATCCCAGCGGGTTGGGACTTGGGTGACGAAAAGTCGGGATGCCGCTGTCTGTACGCCGGTAGAGACAACGAAAGATTAACCGGCTGGTCCGCTGATACCCTGTCAGCAGAGTCCCGGCGGGCAAGATTTAATGCTGAATAATCCTGTAGTAGATTCTGGGTCGCTGTCATTGGACGGGGAGTTCGACTCTCCCCCGTCTCCACCAAAAAATCCAACCACTCATCAGGTGAGTGGTTTTATTTTTGGAAACTTCAATGTTTTTGCATAACATATAAGCGAGGAACCGCAGAATGAAAAATATTTCAGCAGAGCAGGCACCGGAGGCCATCGGGCCTTACTCCCATGCAAATGAAGCAGGCGGCATGCTTTACCTATCGGGGCAGATTCCGCTTGAGCCAAAAACTGGTGAACTCATACAGGGAAATATCGCAGCACAAACCGAGCAGACAATACACAACATTAAAGCGGTACTTAAAGCCGCCGGCAGCGATATTTCACGGGTTGTCAAAAGCACCTGTTTTTTGACCGACATGAATGATTTCACGGAATTCAACAACGTCTATGCCCGCCATTTCACCAGCAAACCGGCTCGTTCCTGCGTTGCCGTATCAGCTTTACCACGCGGGTCGCGAGTGGAGATAGAGGTTATAGCCGAGTTATGTCAAACGACATAGTATGAGTTAAGTTTTTTGTTAATTTAGCTCTGCGCATCCGCAGCACAGCAAAGAAATATAGGCAACCACCATAGATAGCAAAATAAAAAATGGTGGCAACGGGTGGATTTGGACCACCGACCAAGGGCTTATGAGTCCCCTGCTCTACCACTGAGCTACGTTGCCACGCAGATAGTTATTCTATATTTCTATGCGTCCGGGTGTCAACTAAATGCCACCACATTTTCATGACAATCCCAAGATAATGTAGAATAAAAGTAAAATTTGCTTTACCGGAATGGAGATATGAAAAGCACCAATCGCCTGCTCATTATAGCGGCACTATCAGTCACATGTCTTATAACCGCCAATATCATAGCTGTTAAACTCATTAGCCTAGGTCCAATAGCTTTACCGGCCGCAGTTATTGTTTTCCCGTTAAATTACATCTTAGGCGACATTATCACGGAAGTTTACGGCTACAGCTGGGCACGGCGCATCATTTGGTTGGGCTTTGGCTGTAATCTGATTTTCGTGTTTTTCTCATGGATAAGCGGACTGCTACCATCTGCTTCTTTCTGGGAAAACCAAGGGGCATATGATGCCATCCTCGGCTACACGCCGCGCCTATTGCTGGCCTCTTTCGCGGGTTATCTAGTAGGAGAGTTCGTCAACTCGCTTATTCTAGCACGGCTAAAGATTGCAACACACGGGCGCTGGCTATGGCTGCGCACCATTTCCTCCACCATCATCGGAGAGGGACTGGACACTGCTTTGTTTATCACCATCGCTTTCATTGCCACCCCGGCATTTACCCCGCTGTTAATTCTGTACCACTGGGTTGCTAAGGTGCTGATTGAAATACTGGCCACGCCGTTAACTTACCGTGCCGTAGCTTACCTGAAATACAAAGATAAAGTTGATACATACGACCATAAAACCGACTTCAATCCTTTTATTCTGTAATAAAGAAGTAAGCATGAAAATACGCTTTCTTGGCTCACACAACATTGAAACATCCACAAGCGGTTTGGCATGTCTGCTGCTTGACGAGCAGATAGCATTGGATGCAGGAAATCTGACAAAACATTTGGGCATACAGCAACAACTCAAGCTGAAAGGCGTGTTATTAACTCACCAGCACTACGACCACATCCGCGACATTCCGTCCTTGGCTATGACATGTTTTCTTAACAATGGTACAGCGCATATCTATGGCTCGCAGGCAGTACGAACCTCTCTGGAGCAGCACCTGCTCAATAATGAATTGTTCTCCCGCTTTCTAGACAGCCCTGCACTGCATTTCACAATTGTTCAGCCGAATGCTACTTTCTGCATCGGAGATTACCTAGCCACACCGATAGCCGTAAATCACGCCGTACCTGCGCAAGGCTATTACGTGAAAAAACTCAATCGCAGTTTCTTCTACACCGGAGATACAGGACCATGCCCGAAAGAATTCTGGCAACAAATCCAACCGGACATGCTTATCATCGAGGTAACATCCCCCAACAGCTTCAGCGATTTTGCACGGGCAAAGGGGCACCTAACACCGGTTTTGTTGCAGGAAGAACTCCAGCTTTTCAAAACACTACATGGATTCCTGCCACAGGTTATTACAGTACACATGAATTCGGCACAGGAAAGCGAAATTGCCGCAGAATTGGAAAGTGTTGCAAACACGCTGTCATGCAAAATAACATTGGCATCCGAGGGGCAGGAAGTTGGCGTCTAGCAGCGCACAACCACTCATATGTGCTACAATAATACCATACACATGACAAGCCTATGGACAAGCGCTGTCCAGCCAAGACAACCGCACATGCTATAGGCACGAAGATACCTTGCCACTATAGACACGCTATGGACACAAGGGCAAAGTCGCATTTAATGGAGGGCATTTATGGGGGTTGAGTACACCACATGTAAAAAGAAAATCTGTGTCGGTATTGTCAATGTGACGGGCTACGCGGGTGTGGAACTGGCGCGGTTATTATGCCACCACCCTAATGTGGAGATTACATCGGTCAGCGGACGTAGTACCGCCGGCAAAAAATTGGGGGAGATATTTCCGCATCTGGCACACCTGAATTTGAGCGTCACCGCAGAATTGGGTGAGGTAGATTTTGCCTTCTCCGCTCTACCGCATAAAGAAAGCTCCTCGGTTGTTCCAACTCTACTCAATTCAGGCGTTCGGGTCGTGGACATAAGCGCGGACTTCCGCCTAAAGGACTCCGCCTTGTATCAGGAATGGTATAACTTTGAACACCCTGCCCCTGAACTACTGACCGAGGCAGTATACGGACTGCCGGAACTTTATCGTAGTGACATCGCCAAAGCCCGCCTGGTGGCCAATCCGGGCTGTTACCCAACCAGCGCAATATTGGGGCTGGCCCCACTGCTAAAAGCCGGCATAACCGGCAGTTCTATCATAATCGACAGCAAATCTGGTATTTCCGGTGCGGGACGTACTCTCAATTTGGGGGCTCACTATTGCGAAGCCAACGAAAGTGTCAGTGCTTACGCGTTAGGTGGACACAGGCATCTACCCGAAATTGAGCAGGAGTTGGCATGCCTGATGCGCGGCGTTCGACCTAATGTCACCTTTGTGCCGCATCTCATACCCATGACACGCGGCATTCTCACCACATTATACGCCCAGCCCGGCGAGCAAGCAGAAAGTATTGATAGCTCCAGTCTGAAAATGCTGTTTCAGGATTTTTACAAAGACGAACCGTTTGTGCGCGTAGTGGATGCCCCGCCTCAATCCAAACACACGTGTGGCTGCAACATATGCCTGATATATCCCACAATTGACGCGCGTACCAAACGCATTATCGTCATCAGCACCATCGATAACTTGGTAAAAGGAGCATCGGGACAGGCTATTCAAAACATGAATATCATGCTTGGCATACCTGAAACCACAGGACTGGAAGCAGCCGCTGTTTATCCATAAAAACATCAAAATTACGTTTATATTTTTAAGTTATCCGGTTGTTGCAACACCGCAATTGCCAGATAGCTCTGCCACTGCTCGCCTGTGACGGTGACCTCACGTCAGGTTTTTCTCTGCATCTAACCAATATTACTAGATAGTGTCTACACGAGTTCATGCTAATACTCTCAACCAAAGCGCAAGACAACGGATTTGCACAGCGGCAACAAATGATGTTGTATTTTTGGCATATCGTGTAGCGATGCCTCTCCAGCG
>WRHS01000011.1 GCA_009783135.1 Dehalococcoidia bacterium | reverse complement strand
GTTTGCGCAAGCCGGTTCATGTTTGGTGTAGCCGCCGTTTCAAGTTCTGTCTTTCCCGTTCCGTTTGGTAGTCCGCCAAGCCCGTCGATTACCAGCATGACAATCTTCGACGGGGAAACGACAGATAACTCCTGCATTAGTTCCAAGTTGTTTTTCAAAAACCTCTCCTTTTTGCGGCTTAGTTATCCAGCAGTGCTTCGACACCGGGCAGTGTTACGCCGCTGAGGAATTTTAAGGCGGCACCGCCGCCTGTGGAAACGAAAGTCATACGCCCGTTGAGATTCATACCGGTGACAATTTCCGCTGTGGATCCGCCGCCGATGATGGTGGTGGCATTGACGCTTGAGATAATGCGTGCCAAAGCACGTGTGCCCTCGGCAAACTGCGGCACCTCATATACTCCTATGGGACCGTTCCAGAAAACTGTTTTGCAGCGCTCAAGTATGCGTGTGTAATTGCTCACAGTGAGTGCCCCTATATCCACGATGCGTTTGTTTGCCGGCACCTCGGCAATGGAAACTGTTTCCCAGTTGTCATCGCGGCCGACATCGGCAATCACAACGTCCTCCGGCAAAAATACCTTAACGTTGTTCGCTTCTGCCTTTTGCATCAGATAGGAGGCTGTATCAATGGCGTTGTCCAGAAGTGACTGCCCTACCTCATAGCCTTTTGCCTTGAGGAAGGTTGCGGCCATGCCGCCACCGATGATTATGTAGTTCACGCGTGGCAGAATATTCTCGATGAGCGCCACTTTGTCGCTGATTTTGGCGCCTCCCAGCAGCAGTCCGAAAGGTCGCGCCGGCGTGAGCAGCACTTTTCCAAGTGAGTTAATTTCTTTCTCAAGTAACAGACCGGCAACTGACGGCAGGAATTTCGTTACGCCGACAATTGACGCATGCGCACGATGCGCCGTGCCGAAAGCGTCATCAACATAGATGTCACCCAGTTTGGCTAAGGTCTGGGAGAACACAGGGTCGTTTTGTTCCTCCTCGGGATGAAAGCGCAGGTTTTCCAGAACCAAAATTTCGCCGTTTTTAAGTTCGGCAACGCGCGCCTCCACGTCATGACCGATGCACTCAGGCACAAAGCTTACCGACTGGCGCAGGATGCTGGAGAGGCGTTCTGCCACGCCGCGCAGGCTCAGCCCGGGAATGGCCTTGCCTTTCGGACGTCCCATATGGGAGCACAAAATGAGGCTGGCATTATGGTCAAGCAGATAGTCTATAGTGGGTACGGCTGCTTTAATGCGGCTGTCGTCGGTGATGTTCCCGCTATTTACGTCCAAAGGAACGTTAAAATCAACGCGTGTTAAAACCTTTTTCCCTGACATACTGACGTCACGAACGGTCTTTTTATCCATCTTTCACTGCCTTTATATAATATTTGTGACTGCTGAAAAACCCTGAATTACTTACACAGACCCAACTCAGGGAATAAAGCCTGCACGCGCCGTGCTATGCCTTGTGCGTCCAAGCCGTATTTTGCGCGCAATATGGCCTGCGTGCCGTGCTCAACAAACTCGTCCGGTATGCCGATGCAGTGCGCATTTAGCCCATCAATTGAGGCTTGCTCAAGCATGGCCAGTACGGCACTGCCAAAACCACCCCTGAGTACATTTTCCTCTATGGTCACCAGCCTCTTGGTGGCACGGGCTGCCTCTGTGAGGGTGGTGCAATCCAGAGGGCTGGCAAAACGGGCATTGACCACGGTGGTCTCAATTCCCTTTGAGCCAAGTATTTCGGCTGCTGCCAGTGCCGTCGCTACGCAGGTTCCGATTCCCGCAAGCGTTACATGCGCCCCCCGGCGCAGTATTTCGGCACTTCCAATTGGAATGGTCTGGAACTCTTGGTCCATAGGCACGCCCAGACCGCAACCGCGGGCATAGCGTACTGCCATGGGACGACCGCTGTAAACGGCGGTATATAACAGATGATGCAACTCATTTTCGTCCTTGGGTGACGCCAGCACCATGTCGGGCACCAGCGGCAGGTACGACAGATCGAAAAGACCCTGATGCGTTTTTCCGTCGTCGCCTACAATCCCTCCTCGGTCCACGGCAAATGTGACGGGCAGCTTCTGCAAACACACGTCATGGATGATTTGGTCAAGGGAGCGCTGCAAGAAGGTGGAGTAAATGGCAACAATAGGCTTAATGCCCTGCGCCGCCAGTCCTGCGGCGAATGTGACGGCGTGCTGCTCACAGATACCCACGTCAAAAACACGCTTGGGGAACTCCTGTTGTATGGGCTCAAGGCAGTTACCCTCTGGCATGGCGGCGGTGATTATGGCGATGGATTTATCGCGACGCATCATTTCCAGTGTGCTGCGTGCAAACACCTGACTGTATGACGGGGCGCTTTTGGCAGCGCTGCCCTCTGGTGCGATGCCGTGAAAGCATACGGCGTCATCCTCTGCCGGACCATATCCCCTCCCTTTGGTAGTCACAACGTGCACCAGTATGGCCTTATGCGCATATGAGCGCGCTTGCTTCAAGGCGGATTCCAATTCGGCTATGTTGTGCCCGTCAATCGGTCCCATATACGCCAGCCCGAAGTCCTCCCACAGTGTGTTGTGTATGAAAAAGCCTTTCATGCTTTGCTTTATCTTCCCTGCAAGCCTCAGTAACTGTTTGCCCAGCGGTATGGCGCGCAATACGCGTTTGCTGCCCTCATTGGCCTGATAGTAACGCCGATTGAAGCGCACCTTGCGCAGAAGCTTGGCAATAGCGCCCACTGTCGGAGATATGGACATGCCGTTGTCGTTGAGTACAATTATAATTTTGGTACCTGAAGCACCGGTGTTATTTAGCGCCTCCAGGGCCATGCCGCCGCCGATGGAACCGTCTCCTATGACAGAGATGATGTGATAACTCTCGCCGCTTAGGTCACGGGCAGTGGCCATACCCAGTGCAGCCGAGATGGAGGTGCTGGCATGACCAGCACCGAAGGAATCATAAGGGCTTTCGTCGCGCGCCGGAAATCCCGACAGCCCGCCATACTGGCGCTGCGTAGCAAACTGTTCACGGCGCCCGGTTAGCATTTTGTGGGCATAAGCCTGATGCCCCACGTCCCAAATAATCTTGTCGGCTGGTGCATCAAAAACGCGATGCAGCGCAATGGTCAACTCCACCGCCCCGAGGCTTGAGGCCAAATGCCCGCCGGTAACCTTAACCATAGAAATCATATCCTGGCGCAACTCCTCGGCCAGCGCCGGAAGTTGTGCCGCCGGTATTTCCTTAATATCGGCAGGGCTGTTTATGCCATCTAGCAGTTTTGTCATTTTATACTTAGCGGTTAATCCAAGTTATTATTGCAGTCCAATCCATATATCTTGTGCTCTGAATACTCTCATACGGCACCATTCGTGATAGCCATGCAGTGCGCATCCTGCGCCGCCTAGCATCTTGTCGTTGACGCCTGTATATTACGCGATTATACCAAACAAATAACGCGGATGCGTCATTTGTGCTGACGGGTAGTTCCGACCAGTGCTAACTTTTGGCCAGTTCCTCGGTGATATCCTGTGTCATTTTGAGGAATAGTGTGCGGATTTTTTTCATAACATCGGCTGCTGCCTGCTCGCCGGCTTTGCGCGCCTCAACCGCAGCCAGACGTGCTTCAGCGGCGGCTTTCTCGGATACTTCAATACTTGTTTCTATATCGTCTAAAATCTCAGGGAGAGGTTTTTCAAGGATGATATGCTTGCGTTCTTTGTTTTCAGTCGCCACTTCTTCCTCCGTCACAATAATTTTGTCAGCATGCAACAGACGGGCTAATGATAGCTTAATTTGACTATTTTGTCACATGTTGTCAGGAACAAATACCTGCGCCGGAATACAAGGGATATAGTTGACATTTATTTAAAGGAAGTGCTACCTTATCAGCAATTATTTTAAAGCTATGGCATTTTATATCCTTAAAGCTCAGTATCTTTACGGCACAGGCAATATGAGTTTTCATGGCGCTCATGTCGGTGGATTTGCTATTGAGTTACATCAAAATATGTAAGCACCCCTTTTGGCGGGTGTTTTTTTATGCCGAATAGCTTCAAATTTTGCAATAGTTGGCCATTGAGCGCCAATTTTTGAGAATGAAAAAAAATAACAGAAGGAGGAGTACAAGATGCAGCCAATTAATGTAATCTGGTTGCAAGGTCAAGGGTGCACCGGTGATACGGTGGCTCTTCTCAGTGCCAGCAATCCGTCTTTAGCAGACGTGATTACTGGTGTGTTACCGGAACTCAGTGGGGTAAACATTGCTTTCCACCCGACCATCATGGCGCCATGGGGCGAAAGTGCTATGGCACCGATTGAAGCTGCCAAAGCTGGCAAGCTGGATCCATTTGTGGTGGTTCTTGAAGGCGCAATTCCGGATGAGAAACTTGCTCAGAAAACAGGTGGTTACTTCTGCGGTATCGGCGATATGCACGGCAAAATCGTCACCGTTACCGAGGTTGTGAATGCTCTTAAGAGCAAAGCAGCCGCTATGGTTGCCATTGGTACCTGCGCCGCTTACGGCGGTGTAGCTGCCGGCAAACCCAATCCTACCGGTGCCATGGGACTGGGTCAATTCCTTGGCGCAAGCTACAAGAGTACGCTTGGTTTGCCCGTAATCAATGTCCCCGGTTGTCCTACACCCGGCGACAACACCCTCAAGGCTCTGGCTTATCTGGTATTGGTAGCCCGCGGTGCCGCCTCAGTGCCGGAACTCGACGAGGTCAATCGTCCCAAGTTCCTTTATGGCGAATTGGCGCATCATGTCTGCCCCAGAGCAGGTTTCCTGGCTGAGGGTAAATTCTCGCATCACTATGGTGAGCCTTATTGTATGGGTTTGCTCGGCTGCAAGGGTCCCATCGTCCACTGCGGCGTACCGCGCTATGGTTTCGCCAATGGTCTGGGCGGCTGTCCCTCGACGGGTTCCCCGTGCATCGGCTGCACGGAGCCGGCTTTCCCCGATCCACCGATGTCCCCGTTCCTGCAGAAGTCACCTATCAAATCATGGGTGGTTGAGGGCATCCTGGATAACATTGGTAAGGTAAAAGCCACTCTCCACAGATTCCACAAGAGGAGCTTATAAAATGGGAAAATCTACTGAACTGAACATTGAACCAGTCACTCGTATTGAAGGCCACATGGGCGTCAATGCCAAGGCTGATTTGGACGCCAAGAAGTATACCGACGCTCACGTTTATGCCACCATGTTCCGCGGACTAGAGGATATTCTGGTCGGACGTGAGCCTGCTGATGCCATTTGGTTGGGTCAGCGCAGCTGCGGCGTGTGTCCCACGCCTCATGCCACCGCCTCTGTATTGGCGGTTGATATGGCCTATGGCGCACCTCCGCCCCCGTTGGGCATCGGTCTGCGCAATCTGGCCCTCATGGCCGAAGAGGTTTATGACGGTGCATTAGGCTGCGGTATTCTTGAGGGTCCGGATTATTCCGAGGCCATCTGTGCCAAATCAAATCCTGATCTGTTGGCTAAGGCGAAGGTTACCCCTGCGCCCCGCGCTGCTGCCCACGGCTATGACAAAATTGGCGATATCATGACGGCACTCAACCCCATAACCGGTAGCCTTTGGGTTAAGTGTCTCGAGGCATCCAAGAATGGTATCAACATGGCCACCACACTGTGCGCCAAGCATCCGCATCAGAACAACTTCATTCCGGGCGGTATTGCCCTCACGGTTAATATTCCGGAAATAGAGTCTGTTTATGTCAATCTCGCCAAGGGCATCGCTTTTACCAAGGAATTGGTGCCGGCGTTTGACGACCTGATTGACTTCCTCTCAGCCAATGGACTGGATAAGGTTGGAGAATTCCCCTTCAACTTCCTGTCATATGGCGTGTATGACGATCCGACGGCTTACAACGCGAAATATGCCGATATGTCCAAGTGGGGCGAAAAGCGTTTTGTTACCCCCGGTGTTGTCATCGGCGGCAAGATTGTCACCAACGACCTGGTAGAAATTAACGTTGGTGTTCAGGAAACCGTCACCCACTCATACTACAACGATACTGTCTCAGCTGATTTTGCCAAGGATCCAAACGGCAATCCGCTGACAAAAGACCATCCGTGGAATGAGTCCACCAAGCCCGTAGCCGGCAAGGAAAAGAATTTCGCCGGTAAATATACATGGGCTAAGACTCCCCGCTGGCTCGACTGGAAGAACCGCGTAGATGGCAAGACTCATGTTTTGCAGGCCAACCCGCTTTCAAGAATGTACGTTCAGGCTGTTTCAAAGAAAGCAGCCGAGTCCACCGGCACCTCCGTCAAATTCACCCTGCCGGCCGGTACGGTTGTTGGCTGCCGCGTTCCCGGTGAGGTTACTATGGAGTGGAAAATCCCCACCTCGAATAACTCCATTGAGCGCGTAAGAGCGCGTGCATACTGGCATGCCTACTCAGCTTTCTTGGCCTATCGCATGGTAGGTGCGGCATTAGACCTGATTAAAAAAGGTGAAACGAAAGTTTGGAATGAGTACCGCAGACCAAAGACTGGCATCGGTGTCGGTATGGCTGAGGGTATGCGCGGTGCCGTAGCGCACTGGGTGGTTATGCGTGATGGCAAGATTCATCGCTATCAGATTATTACCCCCACCGCTTGGAACGTTTCGCCACGCGATGCGCTGGATCGCCCGGGTCCTTATGAGGCTGCCATCATCGGCTCTGATATAACCGAGCCTATTGGCGCTGAAATCGACGGCGTTGATGTCGTGCGCACTATTCGCAGTTTCGACCCATGCCTGGGCTGCACCGTACAGGTGTTTAACCCGGATGAGAGACTGCTGACCGAGTGTGACCTCGACCATCTGCATGCAGATGAAATGCTGCATCAGTGGGAGCATAAAGATGACCACTCACATACTCACGAAGGTCATGCTCATTCCCATAGCCACTAAGAAAGGTTAAATGAGTGACCCGTATTCTGGTATGTGGTGTTGGCAATAAACTGAAGAAAGACGACGGTTTAGGGCCGCTCATCGCAGAAGAACTGGACAATGTGGAATTGCCGCCCGGTGTTGATGTGGCGGATTTCGGAATATCGGGTTTCAAATGTGCCCTCAAGCTTGAGGGCTACCACAAGGTGGTATTTGTAGATGCTATCAGCCTGCCGGGCTCTGAGCCCGGCAGGCTGCATCGTCTCAAAATTAACAAAGAGGCTTTAATGCGCAGCCCCAGACTTTCAGACTTCAGCGTTTCCATGCATGAAACTGATTTGGAGCGCATTATGGCCACCGCCGCCGTGCTGAACATCTATCCGGAAGAGGTCGTGATTATCGGCTGCGAACCGGCGGATACGGCGGTCGGACTTGGGCTTTCCCCATCTGTTGAAGCTGCCGTGCCGCAGGTGCTCCAGATGGTCATGCAGGAATTGTCCTAGTTTCCCCTTACCGCTTTTCATTTTGCACCCCTTTTGTCATCTTAGAGCCGCTCGCGCAGATTGCATTTCGCTTTGCTCCTTGCATTTGTTAGCATGCGCGGAAAATTGTGCTACAATACACGGAGGTTGTTTGAGGCACTAAGGAAAATATAAGAAAATCTGAGCAGGCGCTCAACCCTTTGGGTTTGTGTGGTCGGGTCGTAACTTGACGACAGCAGATGCGTAACACATCTGTGGGACAGAAAGATGTTCCATGGGTGTGTTTTTTTATGCGGAGTATAGACGGATGAGGTGCTGCAAGACCACCCAAGAACCAAAGTAGGAGTTGAGTATGAAAAGAGAAAAAGCACAGGTGTTTGAGGGCGTGTTGTCCGTTGTCGTTAATGCCCTCTTGTTTGCCGTAAAGCTATGGGTGGGTCTCTTCACCGGTTCCGTTGCTCTGATGGCTGACGCTTGGCATACAATGTCTGACTCATTGACATCAATATTCGTTGTAATTGCGGCGAAGCTGGCGGCAAAGAAACCCGACAAGGAACACCCTTTCGGGCATGGAAGATGGGAACTGGTAGCCTCACTGCTGGTTGCTTTTATTTTGGCAGTAATTGGCTATGAGTTTCTCAGCGATTCCATAAGCAGATTTCAAAGCCGGGAATCTGTGTCATATGGAACCATTGCCATTGTTATAACCATTGCCTCAATAGCTGTTAAGGAGGTATTAGCTCAATACGCTTTTTATCTCGGGCGCAAACACGATAATGCGGTCATATCAGCTGACGGCTGGCATCACCGCACCGATTCATTATCATCCGTAATTGTTTTGATCGGTATTTTGGTAACAAGGTTCGTCGATGGTTTATGGTGGATGGACAGCGTATTGGGGGCATTCTGCGCGCTGGCCATCTTCCTTGCTGCTTTTAAGATTATGACGCAGGCCATAACAAAAATACTTGGCGAAGAGCCCAAACAGGAACTGATTGATGCCATAAGCCGTGAGGTAAAACAACTGCTGGGCACCGACTTGGAACTGCATCACTTTCACCTGCACAACTACGTTTCACATCAGGAACTAACCCTGCACGTGATGCTCGATAAAGCATTAAGCATCAAAAACGGGCATGACACCGCAACGCTCATTGAAAATATGGTCAAGGAAAAGTTCAATATAGACGCAACAATTCATATTGAGCCGTTGGACGAGCAAAAATGAACAGCCGAAGCGTTAAGCTTTTAATCCCTTAGGGCGCCATGGCCATCCAAATTTGGCGGCGTTATTGAAATATTATGTCATATGAAACGTTTCAAAGTTTGCGTTTCACTTTGTAAGCCAAAAAACCAGTCCAAATCGACGTGGATGAAATGCCAAAGCTTTACGACACCGCAAAGTACCTTGGCAAATTGCCTCAAATTACCATAACAAAACCCCTCAAAACACCGTAATTTGTTTAGAAA
This sequence comes from Dehalococcoidia bacterium, assembly GCA_009783135.1. GTDB lineage: Bacteria > Chloroflexota > Dehalococcoidia > Dehalococcoidales > UBA1222 > WRNG01. The sequence continues at coordinate 14,729 of WRHS01000011.1, read as the reverse complement.
TCTCAACAGCGCCATGCGCGGCGGTTTCCTCATCCAATACCTCATTCTGTCGCAAGTTTTGACAATCCACTTTCTGTAAGAAATCCAGTGTGCTATGCTTTTATCAAAGAGGGTTCAGCATGAAACCACATGCTATACTAGAACTTAGATTTTGAAAGTTGAGAGGACTAAGCTAATGGCCAAAAATAGATTTATCAATGGTAAAAAGGGTGTTTTTGACGGAACAAAAATCATTACCGACACCAAGACAGGTGTACAGTATCTTTTTGCTTACTCAGGTTATGCCGGCGGGCTCACTCTTCTTGTTGATAAGGATGGCAAACCCATAGTTGACCATGACGCTATTGTAAAAGATGTTGACTAGCTTTTTCCATGGAAGTCAGCTCTGCTTGAAGCAACCACTGGCGACACAATGCAAATTCTGTTTCTAGAAGTACACTTCGTCTTTCTAGAAGTCAATGCTTCTATGGGCATTTGAGTCTATAACAAAGCCTCATGGTACCATGAGGCTTTGTTATACTTCGCAGAGTTGTATTTGGTTAAGCGTTTCGTTTCTTGCGCGCGACAAGGAAGACCGCACCACCGATAGCCAACACGGCCACCACGGCAAGACATATCCACAGCCATGTCATGTTGGCCTTGGTTTTTAACGCCGCAGTGGCATCTGCTATAGCTTGTGCAGTATCATCCGCCTCGGCTTGAGTTACATTGGCTTTAGTGCGTTGCAGTGTTTCTGCCTTAGCAATGGCCTCCTGTAAGGCATCCCACGTATCATCGGTGTATTTACCCTTCTCTATGCCTTTGGCGTCAGAGATGGCATTATCCAGCCCCGAGAAATCAACTGCTATCACAGCTGCGGAGAAGCCAGACAAGGCGGAGTTAAGAGCGTTATAGGCATTATTTATAGCATTCTGCGTATTGGACGTTGCCGCTGTATCTGCCACGGATTGTGCCGCCGCAATGGCAGCGGATAAGGCGTCCACCGATGCCTGTGTATATTGCCCATCACCTACACCTACTACGGCGGAGTTTTTGGTGTTGTTGACTTGGGTTATAAGCGTTTCCAAGGCATCCTTATCAAGCACATTTACAGACACTGAAATAGTAAGTGAAAGATAATTTGTGCTGTCAGTCGGATTAAAGACTACGTTAAAGTTGCCGCTTGTAGAGGGTGTCATCGTGGGAGTAGCCCATGCGAAAGAGCCAGCGACATTGGCAGTGCCACCGCTAATGGCAGAGACTGATAGGGCTTGTCCCTTATAAATGTTGGAAGCCGTAGGCGTTGTGGTAATTACAGGCGCAGCTTTGCCAACAGCAATGCTCAATGATACACCCGGTACAGTGTAGTAATTGGCAATATCAGCAGGAGTAAAAGTAGCGAGGTGAGTTTGTGTGCCGACGTTGCCAACGGAGGTAGTGTCTGGTTCATCCCATGTCCAACCGGATGGAATGGTAACGCCGGATAATGTAGCACCATAAGCGGCAGTTAAGCCGGCAGGGATGGTAATGGTCGGTTCAGCTTTGCCAACCACAATGCTCACGGATATACCGGATACTGTGTTGTAGTTGGTTGTGTCATTCGGTGTAAATGTAGCGGGGTGAGCTTGTGTGCCGACGTTGCCTACGGGAGTGGTTAAAGCCTCATCCCATGACCAGCCAGTAGGAAGTGTAACGCCGGATAAGGTAGCACCATAAACGGCAGTTAAGCCTGTTGGTACCGTATATGCGGGGTTAGCATTGGAAACCTCTATATTTAATACTCTGATTGCCGTGTTGTAATTGGCTGTGTCGGCCGGTGTGAATAAGGCTGGATGCCGGATTGTTCCCACAGGACCTACACTGTTACTCCCGGGCTCAGTCCACGCCCAGCCGGTAGGAAGTGTAACACTGGATAACCTATCACCATAAGTAGCCGTTAAACCTGTTGGGACTGTATAAGTCGGATTGGCTTTGTTTACAGTGATGCTCACGGATATACCCGATACTGTGTTGTAGTTGGCTGTATCAGCAGGAGTAAAAGTAGCCGGGTGAGTTTGTGTGCCGGCGTTGCCTACGGGAGTGGTTAAAGCTTCATCCCATGACCAGCCAGTAGATAGGGTAACACTGGATAAAGCATTGCCGTAAGTAGCAGTCAGACCTGTTGGTACCGTATAGGTCGGAGTAGCTTTGGCGATAGTGATACTTACGGATATATCGGATACTGTGTTGTAGTTGGCTGTATCAGCAGGAGTAAATGTAGCCGGATGAGTTTGTGTGCCGACGTTGCCTACGGGAGTAGTTAAGGCTTCATCCCATGACCAGCCAGTCGGTAAGACAACGTCGTCAAGCGTATCGCCATAAACAGCAGTTAAGCCGGTCGGTACTGTATAAGTTGGATTCCCCTTGTTTACAGTGTAACTGATTGAATCCGAAGCGCTTTCGTTATATGCATCACCGTCAAATGACGCAACGAATGTGTAATCCCCAGCGTTTGGAGCAGCTATGGTAACAATCGCAACTCCGGCGGCATTTGTAGTTACTGTTGTATTTGGTGCAATACCTGTTCCTGTAAACGTAATCGTTTTACCGGCGTTATTGCGAGCCGCACCGGAAAGAGTTGCCGTCAATGTAATCTCGCCAATGGGATATGAAGGGCTCCCCGCAGGGCTCACCGTTAGATCTAGAGATGGTGTGTATTTGTCTGGCATGGAGCCAAGATTAAAAGTGACTTGCACAGGTAAGGAGCGGTTTGTGTTGGTGCCATCACCGACTTGTCCGTATGAGTTCTGCCCACAAGCCCAAAGCGTCCCATCACTTTTCAGTGCAAGCATGTGAGAATATGCTGCAATGGCAACAACATCAGTCAAACTTGCCTGCATGGGCGTATCGCTACCTGTGGTAGTGCCATTGCCAAATTTACCGTAGCCGTCAACTCCGCATGCCCAAACAGTGCCATCACTTTTCAATGCAAAAGACGTATTACCTGCTCCTTCAATTGCAATAGCGTCTGTAAATCCGTCTATGCCTCTATGACCGGTAGCGGTGCCAGTTCCCCAAGATTTCACTGTACCATTGGATAATAAAGCTAACGAGTGCCATGCACCTACAGAAATTGCACTCACGTTGCTCAAACCTGACACCTGTACTGGCATCTCGCGTTGTATATTAGTGCCGTCTCCTAATTGGCGTTCAGCATTACGTCCCCAAGCCCAAACAGTTCCATCACCCCTCAAAGCAAGAGAAAAGCGACCAGAGGCTGCTATGGCTGTAATATTGCTCAAGCCTGACACTTGAACAGGCGTATAGCGGTCTGTAGTAGTTCCGTCTCCTAATTGGCCTTCTGAATTATTCCCCCAGGACCAAACAGTCTTGTCGCTCTTTATTGCAAGCGAGTGTCCTCCTGCAGAAATTGCTATAACATCAGTCAACCCAGATACCATAACTGGATAAAGGCTATTTTCAGTAGTGCCATTGCCTAATTTACCGGATGAATTCCATCCCCAAGCCCAAACTGTACCATCGCTTCTTAAGGCAAGGGAATAATAGCTTCCTGCATCAATTGCTATTACTCCTGTCAAAACAACACCCGGTGAGGCCATAACCTGAACAGGATTGCTGCGGTTTGTAGTTGTGCCATCGCCTAACTGCCCAAGATTGTTCTGACCCCAAGCCCAAACAGTCCCATCGTTTTTAAGAACTAACGAATGTGTATATCCAGTAGATATTTCAGCAATGTTGGTCAGGATTAATACCTGTACAGGCCTGCTGCGTCTTGCAGTAGTGCTGTCGCCTAATAGTCCGTAGTTATTACTTCCACAAGCCCAAACTGTGCCGTCGTTTTTCAATGCGAGGAAATGAGAGCCTCCTGCATCAATTGCTATTACTCCTGTCAAAACAACACCCGGTGAGGCCATAACCTGAACAGGATTGCTGCGGTTAGCGCCAGCACCATCTCCTAATTGCCCGGAGCCATTACTTCCCCAAGCCCAAACTGTGCCATCGTTTTTTAGAGCAAGGGAGTGTGTATCTCCACCTGCGATAGATAATACACTATACAAGCCAGATACCTGAACAGGATTGCTGCGGTTTGTAGTAGTGCCATCGCCCAGTTGACCGAAAAAATTATATCCCCAAGTCCAAACCGTACTGTCACTTTTAAGTGCTAACGAATGGACATATCCACTTGCTATAGCTATTACACCAGTCAAACCTGATACTTGCATTGGAGTCTCGCGGTCTGTAGTAGTGCCATCGCCTAATTGCCCGTAATTGTTTCGCCCCCAAGCCCAAACCGTACCATCGTTTTTTAGAGCAATGGAGTGTGCACCTCCACCTGCGATAGATAGTACACCATACAAGCCAGATACCTGAACAGGATTGCTGCGGTTTGTAAAAGTACCATCTCCTAATTGTCCGGCTGAATTACGTCCCCAAGTCCAAACCGTACTGTCACTTTTAAGTGCTAACGAATGGTCATATCCACTTGCTATAGCTATTACATTGGTCAAGCCAGATACTTGCACAGGCGTGTAGTGATCTGTGGTAGATCCGTCGCCTAATTGACCTAAATCATTTCTACCCCAAGCCCAAACAGTACCATCGCTTTTTAGTGCAATAGAGTGATAATTTCCACCGGCTATAGCTATTACATCGGTTAAGCCAGATACTTGCACAGGTAAGGAGCGATTTGTAGTTGTGCCATCGCCTAATTGCCCGTAATTGTTTCGCCCCCAAGCCCAAACAGTACCATCACTTTTTAGTGCAAGAGAGTGATCGTAACCACCTGCAACCATTGGGAAGACGTCAGGTTCAGCCGCACTTACTTTGCTCTGCATAAGTGGCGGTAGGCCAGTTAGCAATAATGTGAGTGCCAACGCGGATGCTAATGTTGCCATGAACCATCTTCTTAGGTGGAGTTTTCCGTTAATGATTTTCACTTTTTTGACCTCCTGTAATATGAAAGTGCAACCCAGCGATGTACAATATTATGGTTAGACGAATATCTTTTCTAGCTTTCTAACCGACTGTAAAAGACGGTCTACTTCTGCGTGAATAGCAGGGTCAACAGGCTCATTAAGCCTAATCTCAACAGGTTCGGCTTCTTTGCGAATATACTCACAGATTTCTGAAGAAGTCATGCCTTTCTGCATTTCGTAATGCCACGTTCTGATTTTGTGAATATCTTCAACCGTGAAAGCGGGGCTTATTTCTGGTATCGGTATATTATTCATTGTCAAAATCTCCTGATACGAGCATTGTAGGGGTGCAAATTATAATATCTTTAAACCCCTCAGATGCTGAAATTACTTTTGTGCCTCTAATCGTTTTAGCATTTACCATGTGGTGGAAATTCCAAGATACGACAATATCACAACTAGACATCAGCGCAGCAGCGATATGACGGCAATCATTAACGCTCTTACTTGTTAAAACACCGAACTCAATGAATTTACTTGCAAGATTGATTAAGTCGTCGCTTGGTTCTACTTGGGCATATTTAATTCGTTTGAGAAAATCCATAAGAAGACTTAATTTAGGTTCTTGGCAACGCGCCAATTCATCAAATACTACACGTGACAGCACGATATCGTAATCCCCATCCAGTATGTGAGCCCAAAGCTGCAAGGAATGCGCCATCATAATTGGCTCGGCAGGCTCATTCAAGTGACTGATATACGAGGAATCAAGGTATAATCTCTGCTTTCTCATCTTCCCCATATTTTACTATTGTGTATGCGCTAAATCAACTCATTGTTCTGTAAGATATGGAGTAAAATGGCCTAATTTCGACCAAATATGCCGATACAAAAATGATACATAAAAATGGAAAAGCCGAATAAATCTCGACAAAACGACATAATGTTGAAGGAATTCACGCTCAAATATAAGTCAAAAGATATGAAATTGAAACGAGACCGTAGACAGGGAGTAAAAAAGTGTTTTATGGTCGGCATCCTTTTTGCTCATCATGTAAGGCGTGCTTTTGATTTTCTTGTAGCTTTTCTGCGACGGCACGATTTAGAGTTTCACAATCCTGTCTGCTCTGATTTTCTTTTGCTCTGCCATTTTCCTCTGTCCCCAAAATGAAGTTCGCCGATACAATTTTACCATTCCGATGCAACTGTTTTCTTATGCGTCGTGCTCGGTGTTGTGATCGGGCTGGGGGGCTCTCTTTTTGAGGCCGGAAATTGTACCCGTGGTGGATGGAACCTCACGCATGCAGGAGATAGTAGCGTGGGTCCACTGGCGAAAGCTCCGGCAAGCTACAGTGGGCTTGGGGGGAATTAAACCCATACGGATTTTCTGACAGACTGCAACATGTGTTCAACTTCTGCCTCAACAGCCAGATCGTCAGGCTCAGCCAGCTCCGGATTCAAAGTGCGCTGCTTCCCTGTTAGTAAATTCGAAGATTTCCTCAGGGGACATCCACTTGTAAATTTCGTCATGCCATGCTCTAATTTTATATATATCCTAAAAGCAGACTAATGCATTTTACAAGAGGACTTTTATGAAATTCGCAGTCAGATATCAATCCAGAGGCGGCAATACACGCGCTGTGGCTGAGGTCATCGCTGAAAGCTTGGACGTTGAAGCGCTTTCAATTAGCGAGCCGGTGGCAGAAAGCGTTGACGTATTGTTTTTGGGCGGCGGCGTATATATGTGGGATATTGATGCGCAGTTAAAACAGTTTATGCACCAGCTTGCACCAGACAAAATCGGGCAAATCGTGCCTTTTTGTACCGGCGGGAGTATGAAAACGGCAATTGGCAAAATACGCCAACATGCCAGCAAGTCCAGAATAAATGTGAGCAAAAAATGTCTCGGTCTTAGATTGTTTTTGCAGGGAAACGTTTTGCTTCGTCGCAAGGGTGGGCATTTAACAGACAAACAAATAGCACGAATCAAGACATTCACATCTGAGGTTTTGGCTGGGTTATAAGCATTTCTCGTTTGGTACAAAAAGCCCTGAGTTTGCGTCTCAGGGCTTTTGCTGTTTACGTGGTTTTGGAACGTGTCGCCTTTATTCTTCGTCGGGCACCTCTTGCAGCATGATAATTGCCCGATAATGCGAGGAAACCTTGCCGGCGACGATTGAAACCGGCTTTGTCGCGTCAAAATCCTCAGCGCATTCCTTGGCAATCTTTAAGGCTTTGCTGACGCGCGTGTAATGCGAGACTCCTTTGGGCTTTGTTTTGGGCAGCCTATATCCACTCTTAATAAGCTTGGCATATACCAGTGCTTTTGAAACATTCAATATTTCGGCAATTTCGCCCAAATCGAGATGCCCGAATGAGTAAAGCATTTGGCATAATACAACATTCGCCACGGTCTTATCCGTGGTTCTGCCATCGTTCTCCGTAAAGTGAAAGTTGCATTCCCTGCAGGTATAACGCTGCTTGTCATTTACCATCCCGCTTTTAATGTTTTTGGTCGAATTACATTTTTTGCATCTAATCATATATAACCTCTCGTATAATATTGGTCACGGGATTATAGCATAGTTTGGCTTTGTAGTTTTTGCACAGTGTATAGGTATGTTTTGGGGGGAGTGGGTTGTTATTCTTTCACCTCAAACTGCTCAACCAAAAGCCCAAAGCTTGACGAAGATGATACCAGTTTGCTTGGAATAAACATGTGTTTCCAATGCTTAATCTTAAATTCATCAGCATTGAAGTTTACTGCTTCGCAATATCTCACAGCGATAGAGCGTTTTTCGGCCACTTCTGGTGTTCCAATCATAAACTCGCCTTTGACTTCAACGAGATACATGAACTCGGCGGTTTCGGCAACAAAATCTGGTATATAGCGACTGCCATTTCTACGATACAGATTAAATTGTCGAATAGCTGGGCGCATCCATCTTATGACTTGCGGGTCATTTTCACAAACAGTTGCAAAGTATTTTTCATTCAAGCTGCCAAACTTGTACTGCAAGTGTTGTGCCTTTTTGAAGCCCCCGAAAAGGGTTTGTTTAGATTCAGCTGCACTAAGCGGGGTATTTAATGTTTTCTCTGTTTCATTGTACTTTTCAAAATTGTGAGGAAAGATTTCAGTCGATAATTCGCTTATTTCCCCAAATAACGACAGCTTATTGGAGACAAAATGCGCTTTCATTTGCGTGTAGATTTTATCAGCGATATCTTTCTTGTAAAACATCACAATATTCTTGATTTCGCTGTCGGTTAACCTCGTTCTCTGATACGACAAAAAGTCGGCGATTAAATCATCCCGTAAGTCGGCATGCTCGTCGCTGATTTCCGGTTTATTCATGAGCTCTATAGCAATAGTTAATTCTGGTTTAGGAGCAAGGAAAGTCAACCCTGCTGATTTGATGATTTCCACTTCCTGACTGATGAGATTTTGTAGCTGAATATCATTTTGAATTGGCTTGTAGTTCATCTCTGTTGTATCTAATCTGAATGGCTCAAAGTGCCGGTCAGTTTCCCCATCTTCTCTGAGTGTAATTTGAGGAATTATCATTCTGTCACGAGCAATCTCTATTTGGCGTTTGACGATATCGCCTGCAAAGCGGAGGAATATATCCGAAAAGTCTGCCTGTTCCCGTGAAATATCAGCAAGATCTTTTGATTGGAACACTTCTTCAACAATGCGCTCATTATCGATCTCTTCACCGCGGCTCTTGTGCTCCTGAAAAACTCTGCTAACGTTTCTGGTAATTGTGGTTAAAACGGCTTTTTGTTCCGGCGTATATTGCTCACTGTCTTCAATTTCTGCAAATAACTCATTCATGCGGGCTTGGGCGACAGACAGAACGGTAAAGGGTTTTATTTCAGCAATGTTTTCGGCGAAAATAGTATTACCTGCCAGAAATACCCCGTTCGGGTCATTTGCTTCATTAACGATTTCATCAAATCTGTCATGTGCGGTGATTACCAAGGAATCAACTTTCTTGTCGTCGGTACGCTTGCCATATGGAAGCCGCAACCCGCGTCCGACAGTTTGCTCTCGCAGAGTTTTACTTGCAGCAGTACGCAACGGGATGATTGTGTAAAGGTTATTTACGTCCCAGCCTTCCTTGAGAATATTAACGTGGATAACGATTTCAATAGGGTTTCCATACTTTTCGATTTCAAGAAGCCGCTTGATATTATCGTCTTTTTCAGAACCCTTTTGAGCCGAGTGAATAACAAGAGTTCTCCCCTTGTACTGCCCGTTCCTGAAATCGTCGGATTCTATATACCGCAAAACCTTTTCCGCATGGGTGGTATCTTTGCATACTACGAGAGCGAAAGGCTTAACCTTTGGAACGGCGTTATTATTGGCGTAGACTTCCAAGTGAACTTTGATTTCCTCATGGTTTTTGATGCCGTCATCCAGCATCATTTTATCCATGGCTTCGTCGGCGAAGTTGAATACGGCAATATCACGTCGCGTCATGGCATAAGGCGTTTTGGTATAGCCATCGCGAATAGCGCGGCTCAATGGGTATTCATAAACAACATTCTTAAACTTGATGCTTTTACCACTCTGTTCTGTCTGCGGCGTCGCGGTTAGCTCTAATCCCAAAACAGGCTTCAAGTCGTTAATGGCGGCAAAGCCTTTATCGGCGCGGTAATGATGCGACTCGTCCATAATGACAACGAGGTCTTCTTGCGAGGCAAGATAATTGAAATAGCTTTCACCGAGATACTCGGATAACTTTTTGATGTTGCCAAGTTCTTTGTTGAACTTAGCTATATTGAAGATATTGATTTTGCAGCCTGAAGCTTCAGTTGTGAACAACGCGTGTTTATAGTTGTCGCCGGTAATAATATTCGGGCGAGTTATGGCGAAACAACCTACGCCATTGAAAACATATTTAGGGTGGTTTGGGTCGGAGAGTTCTCGTGATAGCTTATCGTAAATTGTAAGATTTGGCGCTACTACAAAGAAGTTTTTGATGCCCTTGACAGTATAAAGATACGTAATAAATGCACCAATAAGTCGCGTTTTGCCGACACCTGTGGCAAGCGCAAATGATAAGCTAACAAAATCCCGTTCAAAGTTTGAGCAAGTCGGGAATAATCCGTGAACAGTATCTAGTGCTTTGCTTAAATCCTGCTCTTTGCAGAGTTCTAATTCATCTAAAATCGCATCAAGTATCTTGAGGCTTTGTTTTTGCGGTGTTCTGAGGCTCATGCAACCGCCGATATAGTTAATATCGTATTCGGAAAAACGGCTGTCTGCTATTCTACTCGTCATCACTTTCTATTTCCGGTACGGAAATTATATTCAGGTTGTAGTTGTCTTTCCCGTACTCACAGCGCCCCAAGAGCATCGGCGGGATTTTCTTTACTCTAATGTTTTTATACATTTTGTTTATGCCGTCATCAAATGACTTTGCGGCAATCACAAGGAATTCACCTTCAAGCAATTCAGATGAAATCTGCGATAAGTATTCAGCGGTTATATGCCGAGTTGTCGTGAAGAGATAGGAGTTTTCAAAACTAGCCTGTTTCCAAAAAACCGCTTCATTAGGAGCGTATGTAAATCCTTCATGCTTGGCAACTGCCGCTGCCAGCATTTCTGCATTGTATTCAGGGTTGATGATTGCGATTCCTAGTTTGTCAGTCTTAATAAGCGTAGGAGCGAGTTCATAGAAGCGATACCCGCCTCCGCCTTGCCATCCTACAGTTTTTGTAATGCCGCCAGCATCCGTTCCGTCGATGACTTTGTCTAAGCGAACTTTGCAGTGAGTATAGGCATGATCGCCCATCTCGATACCAATCCAGCGCCTTCCCATTTTATGCGCTACTGCGGCAGTTGTTCCGGAACCGAGGAAGCTATCGAGGACGAGATCGCCGGGATTTGTTGATAGTTTTATTATTCGCTCTATTAGTTTTTCGGGTTTTTTGCTATTCGCAAAGTCAACCCCGCCCTCAAGCCCTAATGAAAGAAATGATATGTCTGTCCAGATATTTGTTAATATGTCAGAAGGTTTGTATGAATCATCAATATATCTGACTTTGCTTGAATAGAATGCTAAAGTTCTCCCGTTGTAAATAATTATTGAATCTTTAAGGGGCCTTTCAAAAACAAAAAAAGTGTTTTTTCCCAACTTGGATTTTTCAATCATTTCTGCTACTGCTCTTGCGGGTTTTTGTAAAGTATTTAAACTGCAAACACTTTCCTTATTGTGCAATGCAAATATTGATTTAGCTTTGTATCGTATTTCTTTCCAAAAATCGCCAAATCTAGCTTTGTATTCTTTCCAATCCGAAACACCTTCTTGTTTGTAAATTATGTCATCAATTTTACGCATTTTCCATTGAACTTGAGGCTTGTCAAAATTTTCAATATAATTTGAATAATCTTCGCTATAATCGACTTCAACGTATTGTGGTATAAACTGAGCGTAATTCTTGTTTTTTGCGTAAATTATAATATGCTCGGATATATTCACTGGGCAATCATTAATTGAGCGATAGCTTGCGGTTGTGGCAGTTTTAACTGTTACAATATTACAGAAATTGTTGCTTCCGAAAATATCATCAAGAAGCAATTTCAAATGAAACATATTTTCATAGTTGATGGAAATAAAAATAATCCCATCCTTTGATAGTAATCTATGCAGTGTTTCCACTCTTGCTTTCATCAAATTTAGCCAATCTGATACAGGAATGTCGTCTTCGTAGTGAAGATTAGCTGCATTAATGTTATATGGTGGGTCAATATAAATACACTTTACTCGTCCAGCATATTCTTGTTCCAGTGCTTTGAGGGCAAGCAAATTATCGCCGTGAATAAGCATGTTCTCCGAGTCAATATCGCCGTAGCTTTTAGCCTTATCCTCAAGTAGTATTCTCGGCTCTGGCTGAATCGGTGTTTCTTTGCCTATCCATACTAATTCAAGTTTATTTGCCACCCCTATTTCCTCTCGCTGGCTATACTGAAATCTTTTGACGCCCTGCAATCATGCCATATTCTCAACTGAATATGAGATTGCAAACAGTATAGCACTTAATGCGTGCTTGGCTCTATATGCAAAATGCTGCCATGCACTTATGAGCATAGCAGGCGACAAAGAAACAGAACATCGTGAAACGGAAAAAGGCTTGCTGTTTTTATGAGCAAGCCTTTTTCCGTTTCCTACATTCGAGATTAGGCTTTATATCCGCATTTGGGACACACGCCGTTTTCGTTTAGCGCAATACCGCACTTCGGGCAACGCGCCAATCCCTTTCTCGGCTCGTATTCTTCTACCGCGCCGTTTACTCCACTTGTAAACGTGAGTTTTACGATGTTCAGCTTATCTTTCAGCAAATCGTAAACGATTTTTATCATACCCTCAACGGTCATTGTTTCTTTGGTAACCACCAGCCGGGAATCAGGGTACGCCGTGGCAAGTTCAGTTTTGAAAACCTCACCTTTCATTGTATTTTGCGGTGTGCCGTTTTTAATGCCCTGCGCTTCGTACACTCCGAGTATTGCCGGGAGCAGCGGGTCATCTTCACGTAAGACAAGCGCATGGTCAAAGTTTTTTAGTACTTCCCAAGCGGTTTTCTTGACTTCATTGCAGGGGAATACCATATTAACCCCCATGTTAATGGTATCCTCAACTTCGATCGTCAGTATTCCCGTATGCCCGTGAAGATACTGTGCTTCGCCCTTAAACCCATAGAACCTGTGCGCATACTGCAAGTCGAGTGTTGTAAAGCTTCTCATAGTAACTCTCCTATTTTCTGGATGAATAACGCAACTTTTGTGTTTGCTATCCAGTATTGTATACAGCCTATCACATAAATGTATAAATTGCTACACTAACTTTGCACCAAGTGGCACTATCCCAATTCTCCCAATGCTTTCAAGACCGGTGTATCAAGTGTTATTATATAGCGAGATTTTTTCAGAGGAGTAACCTATGTCTGAAGTGCTGGGCAAAATGGAAAAACCGGAGGCTGCGCAATTCAAGGATGGGCGCAAGCTGTTCTTTGTGCCGCTTATTGTCACACCGCTGGGGGAAGACGAAACAATTACGGGTTTGGTCACACAGTATTGGAAAGAGGTGGCAGAGCAACTCAAAAATCTTGAGAACAAGCTTTCGCAGATCAAACGTATCTATCACGAATTACTGCCGGGTGAGGAAAGCGTCAATCAGCTGGAGATGATGAAAATCGGCAGCTTTGGCATAGTGCAATCACTTATTTCCGATGGTGCTGAAATTTGCGCCATTGAGGATGACGAAATCATGCGCGAGTTTCTTGACTGGAACCTGTGCTTGTCCATGCAGCTGCAAAGCTCCAAGGTTTTCAAAAAGCTATATGATTTCTTTCAGGAATCCGTAAGTCAGCGCAACGAGCATTTGGCAAAGCGTATTGATGAAACGCTGCAGGGCGATGAAAGCGCAGTGTTGTTTATGCGCGAGGGACACCGCGTGCAGTTCCCAAGCGACGTGCAAATATTCTACGTTGCCCCGCCGGCACTTGATGCCTTGCAACGCGCCCTGCGCGAGCAGCAGGAAAAGGCGCACAAACATGAGCCGGATAGTTCTGAGCAAGAGAGTTCGGATGCTAAGCCTGAACAGACAGATGCTGCGGCAGACGCTGCGTCATAGACTATAAGGCAAGCTTGCGCTGGAAATGGCAAAAGCTGCGGCGGTGTATGGGGGATAGTCCTTTTCCCTCAATGCACCGGAGGTGCTCGCGCGTGCCGTATCCTTTGTTGCGGCTTAGCCCGTATCCCGGATACTGAGCATCCAGCGCCTGCATCATGCGGTCGCGTGAAACCTTGGCTATGATGGATGCGCAGGCGATGGAATAACAAAGGGCGTCGCCATGGGTAATACTCTTCTGCGGTAGCGCCAAGTCGGATAACTTTATGTAATCTACTAGCAGGCTGTCGGCAGCTGGACTTAGCTGCATAACGGCCTCTTTCATTGACTGCTTGGTGGCGCGTGCGATACCGATGGAGTCGATTACCTCGTGTGATACTATCCCTGTGCCGACTGACAGCGCCGCCTCATTAATGCACACAAACAGGCTCTCGCGCTGCTTCGCGCTGAGTTTCTTCGAGTCGCGCACTTCACGCAGCCATGCAGCCTTAAGTCCGACCGGAAGTATGACTGCTGATGCCACAACCGGACCCGCAAGGCACCCGCGTCCTACCTCATCTACTCCGGCGGTGAGTACAAATCCGGCGCTTTGGAGGAGGTTTTCCTCATCAAACGTGGGGCTTGTGTCTTGCTTGCGTGTGCTCATAGTGCTCTCTAAAGTATAAACTTTTGTTTGGCGGCTTGCTATTCCGCGATGGCGTCAAATGGACAGTTGGGAACTATCTGAGGGTAAAACCACGAAACAGGTTTTCAAGTGTGTATAACGCCGTCATGTGAATACTGTCTGGAGCATGCTGCCCAATAATGAGGAATAAGTATCCCTCCATTGCTTAATATGCAGATTGAGCATAGTATCGCTGGTTGAACTGACTTAAACATAATAGTAGAATGTATAACACGGAGTTTGCTATAAAATGAGAAAACAGAAGATTTACCTTGAATCAACAATGTTCAACTACTATCTTGATGAAGACAGGGATGCACATAAAGCTACTGTGGAATTATTTAACAGCATTGCCGAGAAGTATGAGGCCTATACTTCTGTTTATGTGATTGCTGAATTGCAAAAGGCATCACCGGAGAAATATAGAAAAATGGTTGCGCTCATAGCGATTTAATATACAAGTTTTTGCTCTTGATAGAGAAGCTGAGCAATTGTTAGCATGAATTTTGAACACATTGTGAAACTCAAAACAAA
>WRHS01000010.1 GCA_009783135.1 Dehalococcoidia bacterium | reverse complement strand
CGCTGGAGAGGCATCGCTACACGATATGCCAAAAATACAACATCATTTGTTGCCGCTGTGCAAATCCGTTGTCTTGCGCTTTGGTTGAGAGTATTAGCATGAACTCGTGTAGACACTATCTAGAGAATTAAGGAAAATATTTACCCCAGTTGCTAATATCAAAAATCCTGTTCCGCTTCCAATTAGTGCCATTATGGCGGGTCTGTTTTCGCGCATCTTTATTGCTACAAGAATTTCCAATATTACTGTTGTGCTAGATATTATTGCTATTAAAGCGATTCTCAACGCACTCTTTATGTTTTTCATGGCAATGTTTCTCCCGAAAATTTTGTTTTGAATTGTCGTATGTTTCTTCTTTTTAATATTTAATCGGTGGTTGTATTTTCACTAAAATTACTTTGCCACCCCGGCAGCTTTCTCATAGCGGAAAATGCAGCGTTTTCAGCAGCTTCATTGGACAGACCTTGTGTTTTGATGATGAAGCCCGTCATGGACGCTTTGGCTTCTTCAAAACTTTTCATTGAGCCATCCTCTCTGGCGCAGTAGATACAGTAGTTCTTGCTTTCGTCATTTTTGGCGAAGTCAGCGGCTTTGTTCATGGGCATGCCACAAGAGATACAGGTTTTCATTTTGTTTTCTCCTGAAAAAGTATTATTTAATCAACGCCATAAAACACTCAATTAAGGTGTTTTTATAGCGTGTTAAAACCGATTCATTCGGGGCAAAAAAATCGCCGTTTAGCAGGTAGTAATGAATCAATCCAAGCCATGTGTTAAAAATCATATGAAAGGGGATGTGCTTAATTTCACCTGCGCTAATCTCTTTCTCAAGTGCCTGTAAAAAGTGTATGGATACGGTCGATTGTATATGGAAGGATGTGTTTTTTGCCTCTTCCGGCAAGTAGACTGCTTCTGTCGTCAGACGTTTGTAGAAGGCTTCATGCTTAATAAGTATGTCTAAGTGCTTTTCCAAAAGTTTTGTAATATCGTTGCCACACTCGACAAGTGAGTGTAATTCGCTCTTTAGGTCCTGCGAAAAGCCATCTAGCAGGCACAGAAAAAGGCTCTCGACAGTTGGGAAATGAACGAAGATCGACCCGTGAGAAACCTGTGCTTCATCGGCAATAACAGTCGTGGGAGAGGAAAACCCCCGCTCGGAATAGACCTTTAGCGCAGCAGCAATGATGCGCTCCCTTGTTTGTTCCTTTTGCAGTTTACGGCTCCCTGCCAACGAATGACCTCCAACTCACTGAGTATGCACTTATTGTAATGCTTTGTGTTACAAACGTCAAGTGAAAGTGTGCGCACTGTGGTGGCGCATTCTGTGGAGTTCCTTATTGCTGTGGCCTCCAAACAAAAAAGGAGGGGCGGTTTGTCGCCTCTCCTTTGCTTAATACAGCCAAATAGCTATTTGACTGCAGCCAATTGGAGTTCTTTGCTTAGTGCCGTTTGTAATACCCGTGAAAAATTGATATTGGCAGCCTGAGCCTCTCTGTTCATCCACGCCGGTATGACGACGGTTTTATTTACGAGTTTGGTCTCGTGCCACCGATAATACTCCTCAGTGTCCACGCAGACCATTGCAACAAACTGTCCCTCAGCCGCCTTAATATCCGCCGGGTTAGAAACAGGAGGTACCTGCTTGCCCCCAATTTCCATCTCGTACAACGCACCGCATAAAAAGTCTTCGGCATTTTCGGTGGCTTCTACCAGCGTCTCGCCCATGGTTGCCCCTTGCTTAATATCGGGGAAACGCACTGAATATCCTGCCTCCGTGGGTCTAAATAATGCCGGATATGCATATTTCATTTGGTGTCCTCCTTATTGTTCCACTGGTGCCTAGAGGGTAACTCCCAAGTCGTCCAGTATATCTTTTAATGTCCCTGTATCAACCTGCTGGGTCCAGTGTCTCAAAATTCGAGCTTCGCCCCCTGTCGCAGGGTTATAGTAAACATCGTGTTTTTTGTCATGACCGAGGAATATAATGCCCTTCTTCTTAAGCTTCCTTACCAATTCTCTGTTCGTCATTGTCTTGCCTTATCCCCATTTACCCCCGTATTATACCACGTGTTTAACACGCAGCCAAGTGTTTGCATAAGACCAAAGCATATTGGACTTACTCAGTGTATAGAGGTTATCAAGCCTGCTTATGGACGATTTCTGTCATGGCAGTTTTCTCTCTGGGGGCAATATTGGCAACCGCTCTGGCCTTGCCTCTTCCTGCGCAGAAGATGGGCTACAATGCTTATAACTGTCAGGGCGAGCCCGCAAAGAATGATGTAGTCCAAGGCTTTCATACTATTGCCCCAGTAGTCGTCCTATTTGGTATATGGCGGCTGCAACAATCCATGCCAGTCCCGTCTGATACACAATTACGAAAAAAGTGCCTTTCAGGCTTCCCAGTTCACGTCTGACCGTTGAAATTGCCGCAACGCAAGGCGTGTACAGCAGTGTAAAGATTAAAAAACTGAATGCGGCGATGGGCGAAAAAAAAGTGCGCAGTGTTTCACCCAGTTCAGTGGCACTTGCACCTGTTAGCACTGACAGTGTGCTGATGACGGATTCTTTTGCCATAACGCCGGTTATAAGTCCGGTTGAAATGCGCCAGTCGTTAAAGCCGATTGGCGCAAAGATTACACTTATAGCCTGTCCGATTGCCGCAAGCATGCTGTCTGCGCTGTTGCCAACGTAGTTCAGGCGCATATCAAATGACTGCAAAAACCAAATTACAATGGTCGCAAGAAAAACTATTGTAAATACACGCTGCACAAAGTCCTTGGCTCTATCCCATAAAAGGAGCGAAACGGATTTTAAAGAGGGCAGGCGGTAGTTCGGCATTTCCATAACAAACGGAACAGGAGCACCCTTGTAAACCGTTTTTTTCATTATGAAGCTGGAAAGTATTCCCAAGACAATACCGATCACGTAAAGGGAAATCATAACCAGTGCCTGATACCTCGGGAAAAATGCGGCGGTGAATAGCGCATATATGGGTATTTTGGCGCTGCAACTCATAAAAGGCGTGAGAAAAATAGTCATTTTCTTGTCGCGCTCGCTTGCCAGAGTCCTTGTTGCCATAATTGCCGGAACAGTACAGCCAAAGCCGACAAGCATGGGAACAAAGCTGCGCCCCGAAAGCCCGATTTTACGAAGGGGCTTATCCATCATGAATGCGACCCTTGCCATATATCCGCTGTCCTCAAGCAGCGACAGAAAGAAAAACAACGTAAGTATTATGGGCACAAAGCTGAGCACCGCACCCACGCCTGCAAAGATGCCGTCAACAACAAGCGAATGTACCACGTGATTCAGCCCGTATGTTGATAATGCACTGTCAACGATTCCGCTCAGACCTGCGATGCCCGACTCGAGCAATCTGCTAAGAGGGGTTCCGATGACGTTGAAAGTGAGCCAGAAAACTGCCAGCATTATGAACAGAAAAGCCGGAATGGCCAGAATTTTATGTGTCAGCAGATTATCAAATCTGACGCTGCGCCGGTATTCGCGACTTTCCTTGGGTTTAACGACACATTTTTTGCACATATCCTCAATGAATTGATAGCGCATATCAGCCAAAATGGCTTCTCTGTCGGATTCTAACTCGTCCTCCATATCCTTGACGGCGTGCTCAATCATATCAGTTTCGTTTTCAGTCAGGCGCAGGGCTTTCAAAATGGGGGCGTCTCCTTCAACAAGCTTTGAGGCGGCAAAACGATCTGGTATGCCCTGTCTGGCTGCGTGGTCTTCAATGAGGTGCGTTACGGCATGGATGGCTCTATGTACTGCGCCGGTGCAGAAATCCACGCGCTCCGGCTTTCTGCGGTCTTGTGCCGTATCAATGGCTGATTGAACCAACTCGGCGATTCCCTGCTTTTTGATTGCCGTGATGGGAACGATTGGTATGCCAAGTATTTCCCGCATATACAAGATGTCTATACTGCCGTTGTTTGCCTGCACTTCGTCCATCATGTTAAGCGCAAGTACCATGGGTATCTGCAGTTCAATGAGTTGCAGTGTTAGATACAGATTCCGCTCAATATTGGTTGCATCAACGATGTTGATAATCCCGTCGGGTTTCTGCTTCAGCAGATAATCGCGCGTGACAATTTCCTCACTGGTGTATGGTGAAAGGGAGTAGATTCCGGGCAGATCAACAATGGAGATATCGCTGCGGTTTGTGAGGCTGCCGGTCTTTTGCTCAACAGTCACGCCGGGGAAATTCCCGACACGCTGGTTTGAGCCCGTAAGCTGGTTAAAAAGAGTGGTCTTGCCGCTATTTTGGTTTCCGGCGAGGGCGAATATCACGCTGGCACCTCTTCAATGGTGATTTTCGCCGCATCCTCCAAACGCAGGGTTAAAACATATCCCCGCAGCAGCAACTCAATCGGGTCGCCCATGGGCGCTATTTTCTTTACTGTTATCACAGTATGCGGCGTTATGCCCATCTCCAATAGCCGATGCCTAAGCACCTTTTCACCGCCGATGGTTAATACCCGGCCGCTTTTTCCAACTTTTAACTCTTTTAAAGTCATCTTGGCCTTTCTCTTTTTGGTTAGCAATGGCTAACTCTGATAAGGTTAGAACAAACTAACTGATTTGTCAATATGCTCGGAAAAAACAACTAAACGTGTGCTGTATAACATAAGTTTTGTGGTGCAGAAACTGTGCATAAATTAGCAGAGCGGAATTGAAGCCAGTAGTTATATAAAGCTAACTTGTAGCAAATGGGGTGATGACGCAAGGACGCTTGGCGTTGTTGAGCGGGGTTTGATATTACCTGAAGCTTTTACGATTGAAGGGCCACGGGTAAAATATTATGAAAGCCGCCAGGAAAATAGCGGTGATAATCAGAACAAACCAAATCTGACCGAATGAAACGGAGCCTTTTATCAGCGCGTGGATTTGCCCGACAAACATGAGTGCGCTCCATAGTATGGCGAAACGCACAGGGTTGGCATTGCGCCACGGGTTATTGAAGCTGCCGGATATGATTATGAAGCCTCCGGCTATGAAAGCGACCCCTGCAAGAATCAGCATGAAATTAAGAAAACCTCTGGCGTCAGTGCTCATGAACATCTGTTCGTTAAAACCAATAAATGATGGGAACTTGTCCGGCATCAGCCACATGACGAAACCCGCTGCTATTTGGATGGCACCGTATAAAATCATGGCTATTCTTAGGTTTCGCATGTTTTCCTCCACAAACCGGCGTAATTTTCACATACGCATAACGTGGTGTCAATAGTTTTTATCTGATGTTGTTGCGCTTCATCCATGCAAGGGCTTTTTTGGTATCAGATGCGATACGCGCCTTGTCGCAGTGCTTCAGGCGATATTTAAAACGCCAATAACGGAACTCCTTGAGTTGTTTCAGTGTCATGCTGCGACTGGCTGAATAGCCCATCTCTTTGCGGAACTGGCGCAGCAGGGTGCGCTGAGTGTTTTCATATATGCGGCGGTAAGCCTCATCGATAGTCTCGGTTTCATTGCATGTCTTAAGCCCCTGCTCTTCTTTTTGCACCTCCTCTTCTACCGTTTGCATCAGGGCTTCCTCAACAACAATCCCGTAGAAAAAGTTAAGATATTGTCCCAGACGCAGCTCACCCATCAACTCCTGGGTTTTTTCCATACTGAGTTGCAGCGGCGGTTTGTTGTGGAACAGAAAGTCCAGCTTTTCTTCTTCCGGCACCAGTTCTCCGGCGGCGGTGAGCAACCGTTCGGCTATTTGGGGCATATCCAATGCCTCTCCCGCTATGACGTAGTTATAGTTCTGCCCGTCATAGCTTTCCTCGCTGACGGGCCAGTTTTTTATGGCCTCAAGCAAGGCTAAAAACCAGTTCTGCCCTGTTTTGACGCTTGCCTTGAAGCGATTGACGACCTCATCAACTGCCGCTACCGGACTGGATGATGCTGAGTTTTGTGCCATACTTACTGACCGTGACAGTGCTTGTATTTTTTCCCGCTGCCGCAGGGACAAGGGTCATTGCGGCCGGGTTTCTGCCCCAAAGGTAAGGGTGTCTTTTTGTCATTCGGCTTGCCTACGATTTTGGTCATAGGGGATGACGGCTGGTTCGGTGCTGTCGCTGCCTGGTTTGGAACACCGGGTTTGGCGATTGAAACGCGGAAGATGACATGCGCCAGGTCGTTGCGGATGGCTTCACGTAACTCATCAAACATTACGCTGGATTGGCGTTTGTATGCCACCAGCGGGTCCTGCTGGGCCATAGCCTGCAAGCCGATGCCTTGGCGAATGTAATCAATGGCGGTAAGGTGCTCTACCCACAGTGTATCAATGACGCGCAGCATCACAAGCCGCTCAAGTGTGCGCATATTGGTTATGCCCACATCATCTTCTTTTTGAGAGTATATTTCCCATGCGGCTTGTATCAAAGTATCCTTTATATCGTCCGGGCGCATTTGGCGCAAAGTGTCAGGGGTAATATCGGCCGGAATGGGGAAGATGTTTTTAATCGCGCCTGTTAAGGCATCGAAATCGGGCTCTTCATCCCGTGGTACCCGAATGATTCTGTCAGTTTCAGCTTCAATAACGTCTGACACCATATCCAAGATGTTGGCGCGCAGGTCAGCACCCTCAAGGATTTTGCGCCGTTCACTGTAGATAATTTCCCTTTGCTTGTTGATGACGTCATCGTATTCCACCAGATGCTTGCGGATATCGAAGTTAAATCCCTCCACTTTGGTTTGGGCACTTTCAATACTGCGTGAGATGAGACGGTTTTCAATAGGGGTGTCCTCATCCATGCCGGCCCATTCCATGATGCCCTGTATGCGGTTTCCGCCGAAACGGCGCATTAAGTCGTCATCCAACGACACGAAGAAACGAGACGAGCCCGGGTCACCCTGGCGTCCGGCACGACCGCGTAGCTGGTTGTCAATGCGGCGCGACTCATGGCGTTCGCTGCCTAAAACGTGTAATCCCCCCTGCTCCACGACGTGATCGTGCCGCACCTGCCATGCCGCTGTGGCTTTTTCATCGCCGTCTTCAGGGCGCTTTCCGCCAAGAATAATGTCCACGCCGCGTCCTGCCATATTGGTGGCTACAGTGACTGCTCCGGGTTTACCGGCCTCGGAGATGATAAGGGCTTCCTGCTCGTGTTTTTTGGCATTAAGCACATTGTGCTTGATGCCGCGGCGCGTGAGCATGTTGCTTATAATTTCTGAGTTTTCGATAGCTACGGTGCCGATGAGTACCGGGCGGTCCTGTTTGTGAACCTCCTCTACCTCTTTTACCAGCGCTTTGAACTTGGAATCAGTGTTCTTATAAATGAAATCGCCGTGGTCTTCGCGCTCAAGCGACTTGTTGGTGGGTATAACGACCACCTCAAGCTTGTAAATCTTGGCAAACTCTTCAGCTTCCGTGACTGCCGTACCGGTCATACCGGAAAGTTTGGCATACATGCGGAAGTAATTCTGAATTGTAATTGTGGCGAACGTCTTGGTTTCCTGCTGAACCTTGACGTGCTCTTTGGCCTCGATAGCCTGATGCAGCCCCTCCGAGTAGCGCCTGCCTACCAGTACGCGTCCGGTGAATTCGTCAACGATGAGCACTTCACCATCTTTTACCATATATTGATGGTCTCGTTTGTAGAACTCCTTGGCGGTGAGCGCGTTGCGCAAATGGCGCATCAGGTCGGCATTTTGCGGGTCATACAGACTATCTGATTTCAGCAGTCCCTGACGTTTGATCAGTCCTTCAATATGAGCAAAACCGGCATCAGTTGGGACAACGCTGCGGTCCTTCTCATTACAGGTATAATCGGCACCTGCCTGTGAGGCGTCATCCTCGTATTCGCTGGCTTTGCCCTTAATCATCACGCCCTTGAGTTGCTGAACAAGTTGGGCGAAAATCTGATAGCGCTGACTGGACTCTACGTCAGGTGCGGAGATGATGAGGGGCGTGCGTGCCTCATCGATTAGCAGGTTGTCCACCTCATCTACGATAGTAAAATTAAGCTCACGCTGAACGGTTTGATTTAGGTCAACAGCCATGTTA
Organism: Dehalococcoidia bacterium; assembly: GCA_009783135.1. Lineage (GTDB taxonomy): Bacteria > Chloroflexota > Dehalococcoidia > Dehalococcoidales > UBA1222 > WRNG01. Next base: position 16,506 of record WRHS01000010.1, on the reverse strand, counting down.
TCACGCAGGTAGTCAAAGCCAAACTCTGCCGACGTGCCGTATGTGATATCGGCTCTATAGGCCTCTTTGCGCGTAATCGGTTTGAAATGGCGCCATGGGTCATTCTCTTTTTCGCTGTCGTATGATGGCTCAAACAGTCGTGATGGCTGACGCTCTGCCTCCGATTGCATCGGGTAGATACTGGCAACACTGACGCCAAGTGCTTGGAAAACAGGGCCCATCCAATACGGGTCGCGTCTGGCAAGGTAGTCATTCACTGTTACGAGATGTGCACCGCGTCCGCTCAGGGAGTTCAGATAAAGCGGCAGAGTGGCGACCAGCGTTTTGCCTTCACCGGTGCGCATTTCCGAGATGCGGCCGTGGTGTAAAACAACGCCGCCAATGAGTTGCACGTCATAGTGGCGCTGACGTATGGTGCGGCGTGCGGCCTCACGCACCGTGGCAAAAGCCTCGGGCAGCAGCACGTCCAGAAAAGCATTTTCTGCTTTACGTAATGTTTTATCTAGGTCGGTTATCTTATCCTGTAGATGTTTGCACTGCAGCGATATTTCCGTTTTACGGTTCATATCGTCAAGCGTTCCAAGGCATGCTTGGGTTTCTGCTAACTCCTGTTTAACGGCTTCAATATCTTTTCGTTGCCCTGCAGTTGCCTCAGCTAGGCGTTCCTTGAAACTGGCGGTTTTATCCTTCAGTTCCGTATCGCTTAATTTCTGAAACTCGGGCTCAATAACATTTATTTGCTTGATGATGGGTGCTATCTTTTTAAGTTCGCGTTCGTTGGAGTCGCCGCTTAACCAATTAAACATATGTTTTGCCTCGATTATCTACCGCTGTGGCGGTTATGCTTTCGACTACTGTTATTTTCTCTCAAGAGTTTCAATTCAAAATTTCTTGCACCAGATAGGATCTGAATGTGTACTATTCTGACTTGATGTTCTGATTGCTGTTATCCCGATATTATACCATGTACACACATAATTAATTAGTGTATTTCAACTTAGCAGATAATTGTAGGATAATCAGGCACAAAACAAGAGCTATCCAAGAAATTAAAGATGATTTACCCTAACTTGCTTTATTGCTGCCAAATGGCACTGATTGGCGCCGTAAATAATCTGTCTCCGAGAGAGAACGCTTCCGTTCCAGTATAAAGCACTATCCCACAGTGGAAGCGCGTGCCAAGTTTGTCTCTGAGCAATTTAATACCGGTGAAATCTTCCTGCGAAAACGAACTTGATGATTTTATCTCAATTGCTATAACACTTCCGTCAGCCAACTCAAGCACGAGGTCGACCTCTTTTTTGTCGGTATCCCTGTAATGAAACAACGAATAGTCGTACTCAGACCATACTTTTTGTTTTTCAATTTCTGCGATAACAAATGTTTCAAGAAGTGGGCCAAAATCGTTTCCATTTTCTATATTGGCAATAAAATTTGCGCTTATTCCATGTAGCGCGCATACAAGTCCTGTATCAGACATAATAATTTTAGGCTTGCTGATTGCTCTCCTAAAGTAGTTTTTCCCCCAAGCAGGTATGGAATGAATTAGGCATAAGTCTTCAAGTAAGCGAATATAACCATTTAGACTACTCTCAGGTATCCCCACTAATTGGGACAAGTTAGCCCTTACATATATTTTTGATGTGTTTCCGGCAAGCATAGCATGTATTGTTTTGAGCCGGTCAAGATGCGCCAGCCCTGAAAGTTCGTCTGCGTCATGGTCAAGAACACGTGAAATATAATTCTTAAAATATGCTCTGCGTCGCTTCTCTGTGCGAGTATAGGCATCCGGATATCCGCCGTTTTCAACTAGCCTCGCGTAGTCAGCCCGTGACATTGGCATTGCTGTTCTCAAATTTTCCAATGTATCACTGCGCATAAGCATTGCCACAAAATCCTCTTTTATCCCTTTGATTTCTCCGGTGCTGAATGGCTGCAAAACTATTGTTTCCGCCCGACCGGCAAGAGATTCGTTGGCGCCTTTTAGATGAAGGATATTTGCAGAGCCGGTAATTAAAAATCTTCCGGGCTTTCTTTTGTTGTCAACAGATAGTTTCATGGCATTTAGCAGTTCGGGGCATTTTTGAATCTCATCAATAACCAAAAGCCTGTCATGGAACTGCGAGACGAACTCATATGGATTCTCTTCCGCTGCTGTTAGTGCTGTATCAGAATCCATCGTAACGCTTTCGCTGTCCATATCGCGAGCTATCATTGATGCAAGTGTTGATTTACCGACTTGTCTGGCACCTTGTATCACCGTAACCGGCGTATCATTAAGCGTTTCTCTGACAAGTGTCTCAACATTTCTTCTAATTAAATCCATGTTATTCAAGCCTCCAATAAGTATGAATATACCATAATTCAGCAGAAAAGTCGCTGTTTTCACGGGCTTAAGTCGCTGTTTTCACGGGCTTAAGTCGCTGTTTTCACGGCATTTATCAATATTGTCCCGAGTGAATGCTCATCGCATTTTGCAGAGAGATGGTGTATCAGCGTTAAGCCTATGCTGCTATCAAGGCAACTTTTGCGATTATCGCCATGATGTTCTTTGATGAGTTTGTTTTTCTTGTCATCGACATCAAACGAACGCCAAATACGAGGTGGCGAGAAAGTATGATATAATGCAAGGATATGCTGTAGAGTTATCTTGAAAAATGCCGAAAAGCGCCATGTCCAGCATAAATGTGCGGTTCAAAATGTGGTTTGGTAAAGGTGTAGCATGTTCACAAAAAAAACAGTCAAACAGATAGTATTAACTGCTTTAGCGGTGACAATAATGGTCGTCATGGGGGCATGCAATGTAGCATGTCCCAAAGATGAACCTGAGCCTACGGATGCATTCCCGCCGGAGGGCTATGAAGTCGGCAAAAGCTACCTCGTAGATGCTGCGGCATGGCATGAAAGCGAAGACCATGCATCCATGATGGCGGATCTGTTGTACGATAAAGCTTATGTAAGTGTTATGGATGACCATATTGACGTTACCATGTATTTTATACATGGCGCCATCTTTAACATTCCGGTAAGCCCTGATGAGATAAAAGACATCAAATATTTGGGTGGTGACGAGTATGCAGATGTGGAAAGGTCTTATGACAAGGCTGCTGACGTTCTAAGCGTAAAATTCTCGCTGGATGATTTGAGCGAGTATACCACGTTAAAAATGGAATTTAGCGGCGAGAAAACGCTGAGACTAAAATTGGATGTATCATCAAATGTTGAGGCCTCGTCAGAGCCGGATTTTCCTTTTGTTGAGCGTGAGTATTTGGTTCCGGTTGTGGCGTGGCATGCGACAAATGATGTGCCATCCATGATGGCGCCGCTTGTTTACGAATATGCTTATGTTAAAGTCTTCTCTGAGTCAATTACTCTTTGTGTTTACTTTATCACAGGGCAGATACAGCCGCCGATGCCTCCCGGGGCTGCTCTTATAACCATAGATGTAACAGCGATAACGGCTTTTAAATACAAAGACATAGACGATGATGCCTTTACCGATGTGCTATTGAGATATGATGTGACGGCGGGTGTAAAGCGTGCACAATTGATGCTCTCGACAACCGACTTATCAAGCCTTGGTATGATAGAGTCACAGGTAACATACCTGAATGGCACGAACCCAAGTACGGCTTCATTGAGGTTAGTTTTGGATATTGATCTTGCAGAGGTTACGACAAGCGAACCAGTCTTTTAAAACGCATTATGAAAAAAAGAGTCTGCATAACATTTCTGTACTTTGCGATTGCGACGGCGTTTATGGCGCCGTCGCTTCCGTGTTTTATTGCGCAAACGGCTTATGCAGCGGATGACGATGCCGGCAGGGCAATCATAGTACTGTCGGCACCATTTTCAACTGATGGAATGGCGACGGAAATCACAAGAAATTATGGAAGCATGATACAGGTTCCGGAAGCTACGGCAAAGGTTGGAAATACCGACGTTCCGGTCAGCACGAGCGTCAGCTACCTGGGTGCCGCAGGTTGGGTTAATTACGACTTGCCTGCAAGCAGACAGATGGTGATTGGCGACGTTCCGGCACCCGACAGAAATCGTGTCGCCATGTACAAAGTGCTCTATTCTGCCGGTGAAGGCGCGCAGAGAGCAGATCTCACTTACACCATATGGACCGGTCTTGAGATGTTTTTGACAACATCGGATGAGCTAACCGCGTTTGTCGGTGACACACTGGTCTTGCCAGAATGCCGCCCGGTGTACCGCTTCAGGGACGTCGGCGGCACAACGCAGTATATTGATATTTCGGCAACGCGCAAAATCAGCTTTTATCCCGCCGGCAGTTCAGTGGCTGAGACTGTAACCACGAGCGAAAACGCCATAACCTTTGATAAAGCCGGCGTGTATGAGCTTACTTTTGCATCACCGCAAACAATAGCATCAGATGGCATAACATATGTTTCCGGAAGTGTTGAGCGGGTAGCGCGCATAAGCGTATATGCAAAACGCTCTAACCCGATTGGCGATGCGGATGGAATGTATCGCTGCGCTTATACAATAGGCGGGCAAAGCGCGACAGGTTTGGCCATGGCGCAGGCGTCTTGCGCAAGTACCGTGGATATTGAAAAACGCAATGGCAGTTACTTTCTGTATTTTACTCTGACCGCGGCTCAGTACATGGAAGACTTGTTTATGGAACAAAGCGGGTGCGCAGTTGCCGCATTGGTGCTTACGGAGAACTATGTCGGCGTAAATTTGCACGCGACTACAGTTTTTGTTCTGGATGGTTATCAGCTAAAAGATGAGCTCTTCATGCGGGTTAAAATTATCCCGATGAGTACGGTTGTAAGTTTTAGCGTTAAAGTTGATTTGGAGAACGCCTATTTCACAGGCGCATCAAACGTTTCGGCTCAGCCGGCTTTGCCGTTTATTCAAGCGGATGAGCCAGTGGGTGGTGCCGTGCAGTCCGTGGGTGCCCGGATAACGATTCCGCCTGCTGCGGTTTCCTTTGATGGAGTTTATGCATTAAGCTACAGCGTAAGCTATGCCGGCACCGGTGCAAAGCGTGAGGGTATAAGTGTGGCAGACGGGCAGTTTACGGCACAAAAAGCAGGTGCTTATACTGTAAAATACTTTGCGCTGATTGTAGAGGATGGCACGCCTTATGTGGCTACTTTGGAGCAAAGCTTAACCATTAAGGCGGCAGATAATTGGAAAACGCTCGCAATTATTGTGGTTGGTCTTGCTGTTGCAGGTGCCGCTGCTGCTGCAGTTATAATATTGCGTAAACGGGGTAAAAAGTGAAAACTGCAGGTGGAATGAAAGCGGCAATACGCGGATTGAAGGGTGCTTTGATAAGTGCCTTTGCCGTTTGTGTTTTGTTTCTTACGCCGCTTGCGCCCTTCACAGGATGCACCAGAATTGTTCCTCCGCCGGTGGGCAGTTGTGTTGTTGCGCTTGATCCTGTAAGCTTGGAAATTTTGCATCGTTTGGGGATAGAGGTGGCTGGAGTACCACGTGTTGACTTTGATAAAGTGGATGCCAAATACGGAGATAGAGACAGATACATTGATGCCGGAACGGCTATGGAGCCGGACTATGTGGCAATCGCCCTTTTGAACCCGAGTGAGGTGATTATAAGCGATGCGACAGAAAAAGCATTCGGCAATATAAAATCGTCATTTGAGGCACTGAGCATACCGGTTAAATTTTTTGATTATAACGGTGTGCCGGAACTGAAGAGCAGCATTGTCAAAATAGGCGAGTATTTTAACCAAAAGACCAAAGCGATGGAAATAGTCTCTGAGTTGGAGCAGAAAGAGAGAGGAATTTTAGAAAAGGTAGCCTCACTTGAGTACAAGCCGCGGGTTATGGTGTTATTCGGGGCGCCGTTTGGTACGCCCACACAAAGCATTTCCATAGCCGGAAGCGGGTTTTATGCCGGCAGTATAATAAGCTATTGCGGTGCCATCAATGTCATCGATGAACTTCAAGGTAAACAAGCCTTACTGAAGCCGGATAACTGGGCTCCTATACTCAACTTAAATCCGGATTATATTTTTTGTACGGCACATGGCAATACGGCTGAGGTTTGGAGCATGTACGATTCCTGCTGGTATACGACACCTTGGAACTTAATAAGTGCTGTCCAGAATGGCAACGTTTACTACTTGCCTGAAAGCGTAGTCGGCATAGTGGCGGAATTTGATTATGTTTCTGCCATGCAGTATGTTTTAGATATTTTTGATGGCAAGGTTAATCCTTATGCTGGCGGATACAAGAATGGATAAAAAAAAAGCAGCAACAACCGCAATAGTCTATACGGCGTGTATAGTTATAACGCTTATCTTGCTTGTCGTTTCCATAGCGGCCGGATCCAAAGATGTTTCCTTCTTCCAGATTGTTAAGGGTCTGTTTACAGGCGATGACCTGACGGTCAATACGCTAATTCGCGTCAACATGCCGCGTACACTGGTCGCATTTTTCTGCGGTGCCGCACTTGCCGTGTCAGGCGTTTTATTTCAGTCGGTTACGCGCAATAAGCTTGCCGATCCGGCTATTATCGGTGTTTCTTCTGCGGGTTTTATGGGAGGGCTTATAGCCACAGTTTACCTGCCGGCATCTATTGTTTTGTCACCCCTGCTTGCTGTGATTTTCGGCATGTCAGTATTTGCGCTGGTGTTTTGGCTTTCTTATGCCCGTGAGGAGAGCTCAAGCAGGATTTTGGCTCTCGGTGCGGCAGTAAATGCCGTGTTGATGGTAGTCATTTTAACAATAGCCGTGATGCAGAATTTTGCCGCGACCAATGTAATTCTATCACTTGTGGGAAGCCTTGCCGTACCCAAGCAGGATGTGGTGATTGCGACGGTGGCTTTGAGTATAGCCGGTGTGTTTGCTGCTGTTTTACTGGCTGGTAAATGCAACGTGCTGACACTTGGGGATAAGATATCCTCAAGCCTTGGAATAAATGTCCTGCAAACCAAAATTATACTGATTGTGGTGGCTGTGTTCCTTGCGGCAACTGCTGCGACAAATGTAGGAATTACGGCATTTTTAGGACTGCTCGCGCCCCTGATCGCAAGAAAAGTCTTAGGCGGTAACCACTATAACCTGATACCGCTCTCAGCGGTCTTGGGCGGATTAATACTTCTATCAGCGGATTGTTTTGGTCGTGCCCTGGGTACTCCTGTGACAATACCTGTTGGAATTATCGCAACGGTAGTCGGTGGGATTGTATTTATAATGCTGCTTAGGAGATCTTACTATTATGCGGATTGAGAAAGTAGCGTTTGGCTATGATAAAAAGAAGCTGATACTGCGGGACCTTGACTACACTTTCAAGCGCGGCAGGATTACGGCTATACTGGGTCCAAACGGCTGTGGCAAAAGTACACTTCTGGGCTTATGCAGCAGGCTGTTTAATCCCGCCTGCGGCACGATATGTTTGGACGGAAAAAACATCGCGCAGTATAAGGCCAGGGATTTTGCAAAATATGTGGCGAGCGTATATCAGATTAGCGAAATGTCTCCCGATCTATCCGTGCTGGGGCTTGTAACTTTTGGTAGAACACCGCACAGAAAGCCGTTCCACCATTTGAGCGAGGCTGACGATGCCGCCATAAAGTATTCCATAGAAAAGGCTTGTCTCAAGGGTTTTGAAAACCGCCGTATTTGTGAGCTTTCCGGTGGGGAGCGCCAGAGGGCCTGTCTTGCACTGGCATTGGCGCAGGAGCCCAGAGTATTACTCCTTGATGAGCCAACAACATTTTTGGATGTGTATTTTCAGATTGAAATTATGGAAATTGTAACGGGCGTAAACCATGAAAAAGGTGTTACCATTGTTATGGCCTTGCATGACCTGAATCAGGCAATCAAGTATGCAGATGACATAATCGTTATGAAAGATGGTCAAATTGCCGCCGCGGGGGATGCCAAAACAACGCTCACGCCAGAGCTCATCAAGGCGGTATTTGATGTAAACGCCGAGGTTATAAAAGCCGAAAACGGAGATAGCTTTTATGCTGTTTACCGCTAAAAGAGGGCTCAGCATATGAAAAATTGCCTCTTTGCCCACGAAAACTTATGCCTGCATAACAACTTCCTGCTTTGGATGGTTCGCCTTTGATGATGGGCTCTTATTATATTTGGACGATTGGTTGTCAGATGAATCGTGCCGAGTCGGAGCGTTTGTCGGTTCGATTTCGTTCACATGGGTATATGGAGGCACCAAACGCCGAGGCGGCTGATGTGGTTGTAGTCAACAGTTGTGTGGTGCGCAAGCACGCCGAGGATAAGGTGGTTAATAAACTGCACAATCTCAAGGCGCTAAAAAAGCGTCTCTCAGACATGCGCATTGTGCTTACGGGCTGTTTTGTGGGGCAAACACCGGCTGAATTGCAGGCACTTTTCCCATATGTGGATGATTTTTTAAGACCGGGGGAGTTCCCCGACTGGCTACCTGAGACGGATTGTGCCCCTGTCGCACCCGTGCATCCCGCAGTCAGCGCTTATGTTCCTATAATTCAGGGCTGCAATAACTTCTGTGCTTATTGTATTGTGCCTTACCGCCGCGGAAGGGAAAAGAGCAGACTTCCGGAGGATATTATCTGCGAGGTACGCCGTTTGGTGCCGCATGGCATCAAAGAGGTAATACTGGTGGGACAGAACGTGGACTCCTATGGACACGATCTGCCGGATAGCCCAAATCTGGCACAACTGCTGACGGAGTTGAATGGTATTGAAGGATTGTCGCGGCTGCGTTTTCTTACCAATCACCCCAAGGATATGACACAGACATTAATTGATGCCGTGGCATGTTTGGATAAGGTATGCCGCCAGATCAACCTGCCGGTACAATCAGGGGATGATGATATATTACAGGCTATGAATAGGGGTTATAGTGTTGCTGATTACCGCGACTTAATGCTGCGGTTGCGTCGCGTTATGCCGGATATGGCTATTACTACGGATGTTATTGTTGGGTTCCCAGGAGAGGATGATACACATTTTCAAAATACATATGACCTGCTTGCCGAGCTAAGATTTGATGCTGTGCATGTAGCCGCCTATTCCCCGCGTCCGGGCACGCTGGCAGCCAGCAGGCTTGTTGATGACGTGCCACAGGATACGAAAAAAGCGCGTTTAGCTGCCGTGGAGGCACTTCAGGAGCGGATTGCGTCTGAGATAAACGCTGCTTACTTGGGGCAAACGCTTGAGGTATTGGTGGATGGCACAAGCAAAGGTCGTTGGCAGGGGCGCACGCGCAGCGACAAGATGGTTTTTTTCAGTAGCGCAGAAAACCTGCATGGGAAAGCAGTATTGGTGCAGATTGGAAAAACCAGCCCTTGGTCATTGCAGGGGAAGCTTTTTCAGAGCTAGCGAAAAACGTAGAAAATGCCTATCAAAAGACCTCATTTCAATGAGCACCAGACAATGGCAGTCATTTGCTGCCATGAGAGCCGGTTGTAAACGCAATTTTGGCTAATTTTGTTTACTCGTCGTACATCGCTCCCACGGACAATCCTGTATGAACGCGATGTATGGCCTCACCCAATAACGGGGCCAGTGGCAACACCGTAATTTTATCAAGGTTCTTATTGTCCGCCAGCGGAATAGTGTTGGTGACAATAATCTCTTTTACCGGAGATGCTGCTATGCGCTCAATGGCCGGACCGGAAAGCACCGGATGCGTCGCGCAAGAGTATACTTCCTGCGCTCCTTCATTGAGCAGGGCATCCACTGCATTTACCAGTGAGCCGGCTGTGTCAATTTCATCATCGAAAGTGATGGCGACTTTGCCTTTTACGTCGCCGATGATATTCAGTGTTTCTGTTTGGTCGTTGTTGCCCAAGCGGCGTTTTTCAACAATCGCCAGAGGTGCTTTAAGCCGCGCAGCCATATCACGCGATTTCTTGGAAATACCGATATCTGTGGCAACCACAACCATATTGTCTATCTGTTTTTTCCTTATGTAGTCGGCGATGAGCTTTTGTGCTGATAGTTCGTCAACCGGAATGTTAAAGAAGCCTTGAATTTGCCCGGCGTGCAAATCTACCATCATGGCACGCGAGGCGCCAGCGGTTGTGATAAGGTCTGCCACAAGACGGGCAGTGATAGGTACGCGCGGCTGGTCTTTTTTATCGGTGCGGCCGTAGCCATAATATGGGATAACGGCTGTGACGCGACCGGCGGATGCTCTCCAAAAAGCATCCAGCATGATGAGTAACTCAACAAGGTTTGTGTTGACCGGAGAGCATATCGGCTGGATGACGAACACGTCGCGCGCGCGCACGTTTTCCAAAATCCTGACAAAGATATTTTCGTTGGAAAACTGTGAGACCTCACATTTGCCCAGAGGCATGCCCAAATAATCACAGATACTTTGCGCCAGCGCAGGATGCGCTCTGCCGGCAAAAACTTTCAGCTCTTCCATGGTATCTCTCCTTTTTACTCTACTGCTTATGCACTTATTCCAGGAACGGGAAATCTTTGGCAAATGCCTTGTACTTCGTCAAAGACCTCCTTCTCTATGGCAGGGTTATCAATATTGCCAATAATCTTAATGATAAAGCGGGCGATGCTTTCGATTTCTTGCGTACCGAATCCGCGGCTGGTGGCAGCCGATGCTCCCAGCCTCATTCCGGCTGTGACGCGCGGGGAATAGGCTGTGCTGAAAGGCACTGTGTTGCGGTTGACCACAATACCGGCACGCCCAAGCGATTCCTCGGCTTGTTTCCCATTGACGCCTGTGTCGGATAAGTCAACCAGCACCAGGTGGTTATCGGTTCCGCCGCTCACAAGGCGCAATCCGGCTTTCTTGAGCTCGTATGCCAGTGTGGCTGCATTTTGCAGTGTGCGCTTCTGGTAATCCACAAAATCAGCTTGCATCGCCTCACGGAATGCTACTGCCTTGCCTGCGATGACGTGCATCAGGGGGCCTCCCTGCATGCGCGGGAAGACGGAGGAGTCCAGTTTCTTTGCGTAGTCTTGTTTGCACAGGGCGAATCCGCCGCGTGGTCCGCGCAATGTCTTGTGTGTGGTGGATGTGACAATGTCGGCATAAGGTACCGGTGACGGATGCAGTCCCGCTGCTACAATGCCGGCTATATGAGCCATATCCACCAAGACCTTGGCTCCTACCATATCGGCGATTTGACGCAGGCGTTCAAAATCAATAATTCGCGGATAAGCTGATGCTCCGGCAACAATCAGTTTTGGCTGATGTTCCTTTGCCAGTTTCTCTATATCGTCGTAGTCAATGCGCTCTGTTTCTCGGTTGATGCCGTAGCTGATGAAATTATAGGCTTTGCCCGAAAAGTTGACCGGTGAGCCATGCGTTAGATGCCCGCCGTGGGACAACTCCATGCCCAGAACTGTGTCGCCATACTCAATGAGGGTGAAATATGCCGCCATATTGGCTTGTGCCCCGGCATGCGGCTGGACATTGGCGTATTCGGCACCGAAGAGTTTCTGTGCGCGCTCAATGGCAATAGTTTCAACGGTATCCATGTTGCCGCAACCGCCGTAATAACGCTTGGCGGGGTATCCCTCGGCATATTTATTGGTCAAAAAAGAGCCTTGGGCTTCAAGCACGGCACCGGAAGTGTAGTTTTCCGAGGCGATTAGGTTGATGGTTTCCTTCTGACGCTTGCCTTCCAAGGCTATGGCAGAACTTATTTCAGGATCTTCATTTGCAAGAGAGTTCATAAAATTCTCCTTAGGGGACAAAATATTAATTGTTTTGGCAGCACGGGCTATATTTTAATCCTAGAGGCCCCTTTTAGGCAACTTGCATACAAGCATATTTGTGCACGTTTTAACACAGGGATTAGACTTGTGAAAAGAAAAATATGATAAAAAATCAGGCTGGTGGCTGCTCGTCTGTATCAATGGTTTTATCGTCTGGAGATGTCGCAGTTGTTTCTGTTTCAACTTGTTTTCGCACAAGGCTTCCGGGTAACCCGCGCAGGCATGGAAAAATGTTGTTGCGCATATGTATGACCGCGAAAAGCCCCCAAGCCAAAGCCATCCCGATGAGAGCACTCACGGCCCATAGCAATGTAACGTCCGGCAGATCCCAAGGATAAGTGCCTGTTACCAGCAAGTCTCTAAGGAGCCAATATGAGCCGAAGCGCATGATTAAGGCTGATACACATGCTGCGATGCCGAACTGGATGGTAAAACGCTTGCCAAAACCGAGGTAAACGAGAGAGAAGAGGAACAGCAAGGCGCATACCGGAACGGATACCAACAGATGCAGCGGTGATATGATGCAGAAAGACAGCAAATGAACCAGCAGGAAAGAACAAGACGTCAGTTTTAATACGTGTTTGCTTACGCCGGAGCTAAGTGTTTGTGCCTTGTTTAACCAGCCGGTTAGCATGAGCGCCACCCCAATGGCGACGGCTCCCAGCGTTGGCAGATAGTAAAACATGTAAGTGATGCGCTCGGTGAGCAAGAACATGGGAATCCACATCACCCATGTTCCGATAATCCAGCATACGACGAAGATGGCGGCGCGGTTTTGCTTAAATGATTTCCATATGACGTAAGGTATTGTCAGCAGTCCGCCGAGCCACATTGATGGACTGATTATGCCTGAATAGCTGGGTCTCCACCAGTATGCCAATATAAAAGTATCATATTTTTCCGGCTGAAACAGTGCACCATAGAGGCGTAGCGATCCCGTAGGCGACAAGATCCACTCCCATGGCCTAGCCGGGAAAGCACCTCCATAGGCGAATTTTATGCTGTTGGTGCGGTCGAGGGCGTTTCTAATGGTGCCAAGAACTCCCTGGTCCCATTGCCCCCATACCACAAATGGAATCCATTCCCCGCGGATAATCATGTCGAATATGCCGTAAAACAGGAAAAATGTGATAGGTGCTAGCGTCATGGATGATATGAATATGATAGGGTTGGAAAAAATATGCCATAACTTCGCAAGTGGTTTTGTACTGCTTGATTTGGATGCCTGATGTGGTGCTTCTGCTGGAGCAGAGGCATCGCATGATGCGCATATGGACACCACGTCTTCAGCAACTTGAGTGCTATCGGCAATCGCATCTACTGCGATGCTACCATCTACTACCTGTTCACTCTCAAAAACCAACTGCTCTTGGGGATTGATGAGATTGACCTCTGATGCAGCCTCAGGGGGCGTTTCTGCCTGCGGGGTCATATTTGACATGTAGGTAATGAACCAGTGCAGTCCGATGGGTATGGCACTCAGTGCTCCGCTGAACTTGCACAGCCCTGCCAAACCGATGGAAATGGCGCATAGCCACCACCATCGAGGTCCTTTTAAATAGCACCAAAAAGCGAATATGGTAAACACGACAAGGTATATATCCAGCATAGCCATGCCGCTGTGGATAAACATGAGATTATCCAGCCCAAGCAGCATGACGGCTATGAAGGCGGTTTTATGCGACGTGCCCAGCTTGCGGCAGATATCGTAAAAAACTGCCAGTGCCACGGTGCTGAGCATTATTTCCGGCAGTCGCCATCCCCATTGGTTATCACCGAACAACTCAATGCCCCCTGCGATGAGGAGTTTAGCCAGTGGCGGATGTTCCGTGCGGTCTGAGCCCTCTCCGGTAAGTATGCGGCGGGCGTCCGTTACGTAGTGATGCTCATCAAAAAGCGGAGTGTCCGGTCTGGTGATGGTGCAAAGATGCAGCCCCAGTATTACCAAAAGCAGTACAAGTAGCGGGAAAAACTGCCAGTGTACTAGCTTTTTGAGGCGCTCTTTCACTTTTTGTTCCATGTCCATAAGCTGTTGGCCACAAAATTCCAAACCATAGCCACGGCAATGCCAATCAGATTTAATATAATATACGGTCCATTGGACTTGTCGGTCAATACGACGGTTGTAACCCAGTTCAACAGTCCTGCAGGTATGCTGAAGAAATTATAACGCAGGCAATTTTTTATGAATGCACCGGCTCCGCTTTGTCTGCGGTCTCTGAAAGTGAAGTAGTTGTTAAGCAGAAAATTGGTGAAAACGGACATCTCTATGGCTATCAGCAGTGCAATGCGGATGTCCCATCCGAGCGTGTTTTGGTCATGCAGCAGCCATAACAAACCAAGATTAACAACTGTTCCCGATGCACCGACCAGTAGAAATTTCAGGAAGCGCGTTATCTCACCGCTACGGCGCATCAGGCTGAATAGATGCCTTAGATACTCACCTTCCTGACTGACATTCAGCTTGCTTTCACCTTTTTGGCGCAGGCAGAACATGAAGGGCACTTCGCTAACCTTGTCTGCTTTTCCTACAACCAGCATTTCCAACAGTATCTTGTATCCGATGGGGGATAGCTTAACTCCGCCAATAACACTGCGCCTGAAAGCGAAAAAGCCGGACATGGGGTCCTTAACATGGCGGCTGTGCGGCAAAAGGATGTGTGATAGCATGATGGCTCCGCCAGAGATAATTTTACGTATGGTACTCCATCCGGATGTGCCGCCGCCCTTGACATAACGACTGGCAACGGCGATGTCCGCTCCGTCTTGTATGGCTTGTATCAGCGAGGGTATTATTTCTGGGGGGTGCTGCATATCGGCATCCATAACCAATATCGTGTCGCTGTCAACCCAGCTAAAGCCGTCTGTTACGGCTGTTGCCAATCCGCGTTTGTCTTTGCGAACAATTACCCGCGTTGGGTAATGGTTTGATAATGAGTTGATAAGCTCAGCTGTGCCGTCGTGGCTGTTATCGTCTACGAACAGCACTTCGTAGTCAATATCCGGCAGGGCTGCGGCAATGCGTTCCAGTAACGGGGCGATGTTATCGCGTTCGTTATAAGTCGGTATGAGAATGGAAAATGCTTTAGGCATATGGTTATTCTATCATAACCTTGGTACTATCTGTGATTTTTGTGCCTATGTGGCATATCTTATGCCTTGGTTTTTATGCGTCTGAATACAAAGGGCATGCAAAAAATTTCAATAATTAATATTACAGCGCAAACAAAAACCCATTTATTGGCTGTAATAACCATATTCCCAAAGCGGTTGGTAAACAAGAAAATGGCGGCACTAAGTATACAGAGGATAGCGGATACCATTAGCCATATGTAGCTAATGCCTCGGTTCTTTTGGAAAAACGTATAGATTATTGCAAGCACGACAAGTAGTGCACCTATTGAGCAGAGAACCAAGTTGAGCAAATTCCAAGTGGTTATTTGTGTCCACTTGGCGTATAGAGTATGGTCGTTGGAACTATTCATTATTGACGAAGGAATTACCTCGTTAACGCATGTGGGCTCAAGAAACCATCCGTTGAAAGTGTAGCCTGCACGGCTAATGTCAGGTAGCCTGCCATAGGTATCACCAAAAACAACAGATAAAGTGTCTTGGGCCGGGCCAATAAAGTCGGCATTTGAAGTGTTCATGTCGAACGCGATAGTGGCTACTATTTGTTCCCACTGAGCTACGTAAGTAGCATTGTCTGTTATTGTTGATGATGGTGTAGGTGCCCATCCGACAAATTTCCACCCGGGTTGTCCTGCGGTATCCGGTGGAGGTGTGGTAGGGTTGTTAAGGTAAAGATTGTACGCTGTGTGTGGCGTGAAAATACCATAAGTTCCAGGTTGGTAGGTAACAGTGAAATTCCCGTCCTCGAGCCATTGAGCGTAAAGAGTGAAAGCCCTATCAAATACTACACTAAATGATTCGAATCCCGTGAATGTAGTGCCATGACCGTCTCTGGAGGTATTCCATCCCACAAAAATATAACCTTGTCTGGAAGGGTTGATAGGCATCGTTTCGCCGATTACCGAATAAGGGGCTATGTTTTTTGTGGTGATGATATTATTGTCGTTATCATAATGGTTTTGCATGAAACGTATGTCTAGGAGTAACGGGGCGCCTCTGAAAGAATAGCTGATGTCGTAATTGTTATAACCCTGAGTGAAGGGCACTGTCCAAACTACCCCATTTCCGTTATTGCCGATTTTCGCGTTATATAACGCATCGTCATATGCCTGTCTGTCATATGCCGTGGAAGCCTTATTGTTGGCGAACATAACACCTGCCGCAACGCTGAGGTTGAAGTAGCCTTGAGCGTCAGTGTATATCCCGCCTCCATCGTAATAGGCAATGTTCCTAGAAATCTCCCCTCCAGTTATTGAAAATATTGGGGCGTCGAAATATCCGAATGTGCCCACGCCTCCGCCGTATTCGGCCGTATTTTCAGAAATTTTGCCGCCTGTCATAGTGAAAACACCGATAGTTTCTTTATATGCGATATCCCAAAGCGACCAGCTAAGTTGTATTCTGTCTGATGAGTTGGCTACGCCGCCTTTCCTTGACCAGCCCCCAATAACTATACCAGTTGTAATGTTAGTCCGACCGGTACTTTCACTACAGGCGCCGGAGGCCTGTAACCAAGCGAACTATGTGGTCTGATTTGATTATACTCTCTCCTCCATTCTTCTATCAATATTTTAGCTTCCTCAAGCGTTGTGAATAATTCTCTGTTTAACAGTTCATCTCTCATCTTGCCGTTGAACGACTCTATGTAACCGTTTTCCCATGGGCTACCGG